>NZ_CFIDRX010000224.1:0-5956 GCF_984433645.1 Marisediminitalea sp. | reverse complement strand
TTACCAGTGGTCAGCATCAGGTATCACTGTCGCAGGCTGCAATGGGTGGTCAGGAGAAAGCCGATGAAGAGTCAGAGTCTCAGCATGAGCAACTCGTCTGTTTCTCAATAGAAGAGCAGGGCTTTGCCTTTCACCTGCAGGATGTAGAGGAAATCGTGCGCGTACCGAGTGAGATTTCCGCTTTGCCCGAGAGTCACCCGTCTGTGTTAGGGCTGGTGAATTTACGTGGGCGGATTATTCCCATTGTCGATTTGGCTACCAATCTGGGCATGTGTCGTGGCGAAATCAATGATGCGTCCCGCATCGTTATCGTGAATAACAGTCAGTCGGCAATTGGCAGTGTGGGCTTTGTTGTCTCGCGTGTTAGTAACGTGATTAGCATCAAAGTGGATGCACTTGAGCCGGTCCCTGAGTTTTGTAGTCAAGGGATGGGTGATGGCGCCCTCGAATCTGTGTATCGGGTCGAAAACAGTAAGCGCCTGGTCTCCATTGTCAACCTGGCTACGATTTTTGAACGTTCATTGAATGATGCAATGGCCGATATTGAGCCCCTGCAAGAGGATACCGCTATGAACGAAGCGAAAGACGCTGAATTGCTCTCAGAAGACAATTCAAAACAGTTTGTTGTGTTTTGGATCGACGGTCAGGAATACGGTGTCAGTATTGAGCTGACCCAGGAAATTACCCGTGTGCCTGAAAAGCTGGAGAGTGTACCCAATACACCAGACTACCTGCGGGGCGTAGTGAATTTGCGAGGCACGGTTTTACCGGTCGTTGATTTAAGAACGCGTCTCGGTCTGATGATGGCGGAAACGTCTGAGCGTCAGCGCATTATTGTCCTGACCCGAGGTCAGCACAAAACCGGTTTTATTGTAGATGGTGTTGCAGAAGTCAAAACCGTGGATTTGGGCGTTATTGAGAAGGCACCTACCTTATCGAATTCTCAGTCACAGCTACTCAATGAAATCATAAAGCTGGATAAGGAACGCCGGATCATTCAATTGTTGGACCCGCAGGTATTGCTTGCGGACAGTGAAGTAACAGTCGGTTAAGAGG
Organism: Marisediminitalea sp.; assembly: GCF_984433645.1. NCBI lineage: Bacteria > Pseudomonadati > Pseudomonadota > Gammaproteobacteria > Alteromonadales > Alteromonadaceae > Marisediminitalea > Marisediminitalea sp. The sequence goes on along the minus strand of NZ_CFIDRX010000224.1, from coordinate 4,900 downwards.
TAGAGGGCAAACATGAACGTAAAAGTGTTAATCGTCGATGATTCAGCGCTCATGCGTAAACTGTTTAGTCAGTTGTTTTCACGTAACGGCCTGGAGGTGGTGACCGCTCGCGACGGTGAAGAGGCCATTGATGTTGCAGTCCGGGAAAAGCCCGATGTGATCACATTAGACATCAACATGCCGAAGATGGACGGCATAACGTGTTTAAGCCTACTCAACAAGGTGCACCCTTGTCCGATAATCATGCTTTCCTCGCTAACGCAAAAGGGCGCGCTGGTCACATTGGAAGCACTAGCCCTGGGCGCCAGCGATTATGTGCTTAAGCCCGGTGGTACGGTGTCGACGGACATTTCCAGTATAGAGAGTGAGCTGCTCTCTAAAATCCAGTCGCTAACAAAAGGGGTTTCGGCGAGAAAAGCAATCAGAAAGACGACTGTGACATCGGCGCCGGCTAAAAAAACGGAAACACCTCAGAAGGCGAAAGCGACACCGGTAGCCAGGACACGCATCGATTGTGTACTGGTAGGGGTGTCTACTGGCGGGCCGAAAAAACTGGAGCAGTTGCTAACCGCCTTGCCTGCCAATTTTAAAGCGCCGATTGTCATTTCCCAACACATGCCGATGGCGTTTACCCAGGCACTGGCAAACCGCCTCGACAAGCTTTGTCAGCTAAAGGTTGTTGAGGTGTCCGAAAAGATGCGCCTGATGCCAGGTACCGCCTATATCGCGAAAGGCGAAGCCGATGTGGTGTTCCTGAAAGACGGCGGCCACCTGGCTGTAAGGCCTGTACCGGCTAACCCCAATTACCTGTGGCATCCCAGCGTCGACCGCATGGTGGAAAGCGCAAACTCACAATTTGATCCCGCCAGATTGCTGTGTATTCAGTTAACCGGTATGGGGTGTGATGGTGTGGCGGCTATGTCGGTGTCATACAACCGGGGGGCAACGGTCATTGCCGAGAGCGAAGCGACGGCAACCGTGTTTGGTATGCCTCGGGAACTTATAGAAGCAGGGTGCGTACACCATATTCTGGAAAGCCACCATATTGCTCAAACAGTAATGCGTATTTGCGCGTAGGAGAACTGCAATGGGATTAAAAAAGAAAACAACTACCGTGCTGTCACCTGAGCCGCCTGAAGAGGCTAAATCGGTCGATGAGTTGTGTCATTTGTTACAAAGTCCCGATGCAGATATTCGTCGCGATGCCGCACAGCAATTAATAGGTGAACCAAAAGCAGCGAGTGCACTGATGGCACGCGTTCCCGATGAAGTCGATGAGTCTGTTATCGAGGTATTGTTCAGTGCAATCCAGTCTGTGGTAGATGAAAGCCTTGTGCCGGATATTGCCCAGTGTCTTAAATCAGACAGCGCTCAGGTGCGCAATGCAGCTATTCAACTATTTCAACTGCAGCCTCAGTTGTTTGCTAAACACGTACTAGAGCTGCTGAGTGACGAGGATACCGATACACGTATTTTTGCCGTCGATATCATTGGCGCCATTCAACATCACGATGCACGCACTTGGCTGCATCAGGTCATTCAGTCTGACAGCAGTATCAACGTGGTGGGAACCGCAATCGACAAGCTAAGTGAAATTGGTGATGTGTCGAGCTTACCTGTGCTTGAGAGTGCCCGGACAAAATTCGCTGACAATGGCTATATTTGTTTTGCCATTGATACCGTCAGCAAACAGTTGGTGGATTGCGCTAATGAATGATACAGCCCAAGAAAGTGTAGAACAGATCAGCGAAGCAGATTTCGAGCGCTTCCGCAGTCTGTTTTACCGCAAAACCGGGATCTTCTTCGAACCGTCAAAACGTTATTTCGTCGATAAGCGACTGTATGAGCGTATGAAAGAAACGGGACACGCTAATTTCCGTTCATACTTTACCTTCATGCGCTTTCAGGCGTCTGGCGAGGAGTTTCAGAGCCTGGTAAATGCGATGACTGTGAACGAAACTTATTTCTTCCGTGAGCACTATCAGTTTGAAGCTATGGTCAGCTGCCTGATGGACGAACTCAGTGACATTCGTCCGCCGGGCAAGGATTTGCGGATATGGTCAGTGCCATCCAGTACCGGCGAAGAGCCTTACAGTATTGCTATTTATCTGCTCGAATACTGGCGAGGTCTGGCTGAGCGGGACGTGGAAATCGTTTCGTCAGACATAGATAGCCGGGTATTAGAACAAGCCAAAAAAGGGCTGTATTCGAAACGTTCTGTTCAGAATATTCCGGCTCCTGTGGTGAACAAATACTTCAAGAAAACTGGCAACGACTATCAGTTGTGTGACGATATTCGCGAGTCAGTGTCGTTCTGTTTAATCAATATTCTGGCAGCAAAGGAGAGTCGCTCGCTATCGCGCTTCGACCTGATTTTCTGCCGCAACTTACTTATTTACTTCGACGACCAGTCTCGTCAACGCGCAGCGCAGGTCCTTTACGATGCGTTAAACCCAGGCGGCTTCATCTTTCTGGGACATTCAGAGTCAATGAGTCGAATTTGTTCACTATTTAAAGTCAGAAAGGTGGGCGATGTGATTGTGTATCAAAAACCACTCACCGGGGGTAGCCGCTAATGAAAACTATCATGATCGTTGATGACGCCACGACAGTGCGCTGCTACCACAAAGCTATCGTTGCCAATGACTCGCGACATATCGAAGAAGCCGAAAACGGCATTGAGGCGCTGGAGAAAGCTACCGGTAAAGACATTGATTTGTTTATGGTAGATGTCAACATGCCGAAAATGGATGGCTATCGCTTGTGTCAGGCCATTCGTGCCAGCGACGAACTCAATGCAGTGCCCATCATTATGATTAGCACAGAGTCTGAGACCAAGGATGCGAATAAGGCGTTTAGCGTCGGTGCGAATTTCTATCTGAATAAGCCGGTAGACGCCAATGAGCTAAGTACCCTGGTGTCGCTGATGTTAGGCGAGGTAAGTTATGAGTGATTTACTGCACGTTTTCATTGGCGAGTCCCGGGAAAACCTGGAGTCTGCCAGTCTGCTTCTCGAAAAACTGCACAGCGATGGCTATTCACAGGACGCTATCGACAATGTCTTTCGGGACTTACACACCATCAAAGGGTCGTCAGATTTATTTGATATAAAACCTCTGACGTCGTTAGCTCACGCTGCGGAAGATTTGTTGGATAGCCTGAGAGATGGCAGCACGCCCTTAAATGAATCGCTGTGCGACCTGTTACTGGAAGCACTGGATCAAATATCCAATTGGTTTGATGAGCTGGAATCCGGTAGTGAAAACGTAGAGAAGTGGCAACCGATCTCCACTGAACTGGCCGGTAGGATCCGAGCTTGTATTCATGCCGACACAGACGATGCTGATGGCGGTGAAAGCGAGCAGGCCGCCCAGCAGAGTGAAGCCTCAGCTAGTGTGAGTGCCGCACCAGAAAGTTTTTTAGCGCTAGGTAGTCAAACGCAATTACAGTGTATCGAAGCGGCGTTAGAGTGCGAACAACCCCTATGGCAGGTGAATTACACTCCGGATTCTGATTGTTTTTTCCGGGGAGAAGACCCGCTAACGGTTGCTACAAATACGCCTGAGCTTATTGCCATTCAGGTCACGCCGTCAAAAGACGCGCTGAACGATGTCTTTCAATGTCACCTGGGCATTGTTGTGCATAGCAGTGCCGATGACACCGCCATTGCCAATCACTTTGCGTATTACGAAGGCCAGTATCAGCGTGAGAGCATTGCCCTTGGACAACTGGTAAGCGCATTCTGGGCTGCGAGTGAGGAGTACCTGGTTGCTGCCGAGCAAGGCGAGCTTTGGCAGGCTTATCTCGATGGCGATATGCAGCACAGCGCACGTCTGGCAGAGATGGTCGGCATGGGCGAGGATGTGACGCCAGAAGAAGCCGCAATGTGTCGTATCTTCCAGCTTATTTGCCAGTCAGACACGTTAACGGCGTTACTGGAAAGTGTCACCCACCCAGCCGATAACGACAGCGTGGATGTATCAGCCGACACGCCGTTACAGCAAAATCAAGCCAACGAAACGCCGGAAGATACCGGGGTGAATCAAGCTCGTAATGAAATCCTGTCGCAGCAGCTCATCATACTTCAGTCGATGAATAACAATGCCGATTCTCCGGTGTTCCCATCGGTTAAACGCATCGTCACCGGACTGCTGGGCGAATCTCACACTCAGGAGGCAAGTACCCCGAACCAGCTGGCAAATGCCATTGAACAGTTGCTTAACGCGACTAGTCCTGTCGAAACGGAGAAAGCGCCAGAGCAGGCAGCTACGCCTGTGGTTGAGGAATCAACGGCAGCAGCGCCAGAAGCTAGCGAAACTATGTCCGAGACCGCAGAGGCGGCACCGAAACAAGAACGTCAGGTGCCGAAAACACTGAAAGTGAATCAGGAGAAAATTGACTACCTGATGGACCTGATTGGTGAATTAACGGTGGCAAAAAACTCACTGCCGTATCTTGCTAAACAAGCTGAAGACATTCAGGAAGGCCGCAAGCTGAGCAAGCAGATCAAGGCCCACTTTTCCATTGTTAACCGCCTGACAGAAGAGCTGCAAAGCGCCGTGCTGCAAATCAGAATGGTGCCGGTTTCCCACGTATTCCAGCGCTATCCCCGGCTGGTGAGAGAGTTGGCCAGAAAGCTCAACAAGAAAATCGATCTGGTTATGCAAGGTGAAGACACCGAGTTTGATAAGAACTTGATTGAATCCTTGTCAGAACCGTTGATTCATCTGTTGCGCAATAGTATCGACCACGGTATCGAAGCCCCGTCAGATCGCGGTGCTGCAGGTAAATCTGAAACCGGCACCATTGTGCTGAGTGCCATGCCTCAGGACGACAATGTGGTGATCGAAATCCGTGATGATGGTAAAGGCATCGATGCTGAAAAGATAAAAATGCTGGC
>NZ_CFIDRX010000223.1:0-6177 GCF_984433645.1 Marisediminitalea sp. | reverse complement strand
TAAAGTGCTTTTCTGTGAAAGCTAGGCCTTTTAAATCTGATTAACTCACCTATAATAGCCTGATATTTTCTATCCCAGATGTAGGCGCCTCATGGATCAAAACAAAGAACTAAAGAAAGCCGGCCTTAAAGTAACGTTGCCTCGACTAAAAATCCTGCAAATTCTGCAAGAGCCAGAGAACCAACACATAAGCGCTGAAGATGTATATAAAATCCTGATTGAGCAAGGTGAAGAGATTGGCCTGGCAACGGTATACCGCGTATTGAACCAGTTCGATGACGCCGGAATACTCAATCGCCACCATTTCGAAGGTGGTAAATCGGTATTCGAAATCAGCCACAAAGCCCACCACGACCATCTGGTCTGTTTGAAATGCGGTAAAGTCATCGAGTTTGAAGACGACCTGATTGAGCAACGTCAGGAACAAATTGCCAAAGAAAACAATATTAAGCTTACTCACCACAGCCTGTATCTTTACGGCGAGTGCACTGACGGTAATTGCGACACCGTCGACTAAGCTCTCAAAAGCAGATAAAGCAAGGGCGCCAGATTGGCGCCCTTTTCATTGCTGTACTTATAATTCGAATTTCAACTTACTGTACAAAGTAAACGCCTGTTCCCACACTGGGCCTACCTTACCATCTGCAATTGTCTTGTCTCCAACCTGAACAACCGGCAGAATTTCTTTGCCTGAGCTGGTAAGCCACACTTCATCGGCACTATTCAAATCGTCAACGGAGAACCAGGATTCACGGTGAGGTATACCGGCTTTCTGCAGACAAGCCAGCACCAACATACGCGTAATACCGGGTAGCAATTGATTGTCCAGCGGAGGGGTCAGCACCTCGCCATCTTTAACGATAAATACGTTGCTGCTGCTGGCCTCTGTGATTTGTCCATCGCCATTAAACAAGATCGTTTCTGCGTTACCTTCGCGGTACCCTTGTTGAAAATGCATCACATTGCCTAACAAGGCAGTGGACTTAATGTGGCAACGTTGCCAACGCAGATCCTGGGTTATAGCGACTTTGGCACCAGCATGAATAGTACGATCAGCGTTAACCGGTGCTGTGAGTGCAAATGCAAAGGCGAACACCGTAGGTTGAACCCCTTCCGGATAAGCGTGAAAGCGACGAGTGTCAGCACCGCGACTGACATGGAGATAAACACCAATATTTTCTCCCAGCGTCTCACGGTTACTGTCAATCAAATGCTGACAAATATCGCGGGTGTCCTGCTCCGTTAACGAGGGTGCAATTTCCACCATCGCCAGGCCTTTTTCCATTCTCGCAAAATGCTGTGAAAAACCTACCATACGTCCGCCATAACTGGGCACGACTTCATAGATACCGTCACCAAATAAGAATCCGCGATCAAGCGGTGAAATACGTGCTTCCTGTAAAGGCAGGAATTCCCCGTTGAGGTAAGCTGTTGTCATGAAAGTCTCGTCTGAAGAAACGCTAATTGCCAAACCATTTCTGTATGGCTACTTGCTGCAGCAACCATGTTGCACGGGCATTGGCGGCGTCGAGTTGATAAAACTGTATCTTATCACCAGCAAGGCACTGGGCGAAACGGTAAAGATCGCACCGGGCCAGCGTGCCGACCTTGGGGTAGCCTCCCAGTGTCTGCCTGTCTGCCATCATCACAATCGGTTGTCCATCTGGCGGCACTTGCATGCTCCCCAGTGCAATGGCTTCGGAATACATGCCGGACATGGCACTTTGTACCGCAGGCCCTTGCAGCCTCACTCCCATCCGGTCCATTTGCGGTGTCACTTCATATTCGTTGTTGAGCAAGCGTTGCCAGGCTATATCACTAAAAGCCTCATGCTGATACCCAGCAACAATACCAATCGGTTTCGTCATATCGTAGCTGGGAAGCAAATGTGCTGGCAGTGAAGACGGACAGGCAACTCCCCTGCTGCTTTTACCATTATTCACAGCCAGTATATCGCCCGCTTTTAACGGCGAGCCATCCTGGTGCGGACCGCCCACGTATTCCCGTTTCACTGTGCACGCACTACCTACCGCGTGACTGACAGCAAACCCGGAAGGCGTAGCCACATAATGTCGGGCGCCCAAACGTTCGGGCTGAACCCGAACCTGATCACCCGCCTTTAGCGCCATACGTTGCCAACAACACGCTTGTTGTTCATTCACCCATATTGTGGCAGCAGGCCCAGTTACACTAATACTGCAGTCATCTTCAATACTGAATGACAACGCTCCCATAAACTCCAGCGTTGGCGCGTTGTGCTGGCCACACAGCTGATTTGCCAATTGGAACGCCAGCCAATCCATTGGACCTGACTGGCAAAATCCCTGGTGTAACACGCCCTTGCGCCCGGCATCGACCGTGATCGCATTTAGACCAACACTTACCAAACGTACGGTCATGCCTGTACTTCCCAGTCAAAGCTATGTTGCGACGCTATTTCAATGAAAGCGTCGCGGCTAACCGCTTCAAAAGAGACTGTGTCCCCTGCATTGATCAAAACACTTGCATTGTCTTCAGGTCGATAAAGGGGCACGGGGCAAAGCCCTAGCAGGTGCCAGCCACCGGGAGATTTACTCGGATACACCGCTGTTTGACGGTCGGCAATGGCCACCGCCCCTGCTGGCACTTTGGTACGGGGTTTTGTCATTCTGGGGACAGACAAAGCAGTATTGATTTCGCCCAGATAGGCAAAACCCGGAGCAAACCCGACGGCAAAAGCCTTGTAAGTTGCTGATGTATGCATTTCAACAATCTGACGCTCGGTTAGCCCGGTAATACCTGCGATTTTGCCAAGATCATTGGCCTGCGGTGCGCCGTACCACACTGGCAAACAATGATGTTGTGCCGGATGATGGTCACTATCAGAAACCAGCGGCAACGCCAACAGTGCTTGATATACATGGTGATGATCAACCTGAAACATATCAAACACCAGCATGACACTGTCGTAGGACGGCACCACTTCAATTAACCAGGGATACGATTGAGCGCTAATCGCGGATGACACCTGTTGTACAACCGCGTTCTTCTCGGGGAGCGATTCTCCCAATGCATACAGAATCAGTCCGTCCTCACCGGCAAACTCAATTTGCCGTATACGCCCGAATGGCTGCATCAGTCGTTCGTCCCCGGTCTGACATGGGTCAATTTTCGTTTTGTTAATTCAACGCGAAGCGCTTCGGCCATTGCTAATGCGCCCGGTGAATCACCATGTACACACAGCGTATCGACAGGCATCGACAATATGCTGTTGTCTTCGGCAACGATTTCCCCTTTATCCATGATGCGGACGGCCTGTTCAAACGCTTCTTGTTCAGTTAATACCGCACCGGGTAATCGGCGGGAAGTGAGAAATCCCTCAGCGGTATAACGGCGGTCTGCGAAAGCTTCAAATAGTAAAACAACATTGTGCTGACTCGCCTGCTGGCTGATTGCCTGGTGTTGAGGGTGCGCTTGTAACATTAATGGAATCCCCGGCACCGAACACGTAGACACCGCTTTCATCACGGTATCGCGGATCTGCGGATCGCGCATCATATCGTTGTACAGCGCCCCATGGGGTTTTACGTACTCAATCTCAATGCCCTGTACGGCAGCCATACCCGAAATAGCGGCAATCTGGTAATGCAGACACGCTATCAGTTCTTCTGCCGACATCGCCAGACTGCGTCGACCGAAACCTTGTAAGTCGGGATAGGAGGGATGCGCACCTACCGATACCTGGTGCTGTTTAGCTAGATGTAGTGCGCGTTGCATCACGAGGGGATCACCGGCATGAAAGCCACAGGCAATGTTGGCCATGTCGATATGCACCATGATTTGCTCATCGACCGGCATGTGCCACGCACCAAAACTTTCACCCAAATCGCAATTTAACATCATAAGCAGTTAGCTCTTAGTGACTGATCGGTTATCATGTTACCTATTTCGTATTAAAAGTCAGTGTTTATGATCACATTAGGCCAAATCAACACCTTAATCGTACAAGGTGAATTCCCGTTTGGGTACCAGCTCTCGCATCCGGACGATGATAGAGTTGTCGTTTTGCCAGGGCCGGTAGAACACGCATTAGAAGAAGGCAGTGAAGTGTCGGTATTAGTTTATACCGATGAGAACGGTCAGCTTACTGCCAGCCAGCAAACGCCCAAAGCGTTGGCGGGTGAAGTGAAAGTGCTTAAAGCTGTTGGTGTTACTGGTTTTGGTGCATTCTTTGATTGGGGGATCGAAAAAGACTTGCTAGTCCCTCGTCACAATCAAGCCAGTCCAATTAGTGAAGGCATGGTGTATCCGGTTTATGTGTATGAGGATACGGCCAGCGAGCGTCTGGTTGGTGCAACCAAGCTCCACCCGTTCCTGAGTGAAAATGGCAGCTATTTTAAGCCGGGCCAGGAAGTAGAGCTGATTGTTTATGCCAAAACTGAACTGGGTGTCAAAGTCGTGATCAACGAATCACACCTAGGACTGATCTTTGCCAGTGATGCATTTAAGCCGCTGCGTATTGGTGAAGAGACAACCGGTTTTATTAAGCAAATTCGTGAAGACGGTAAAATTGATGTCACCTTGCAACAGGTCAATGCAACCGGTCGCGACAAGCTACAACAGGAAATCCTCGACGACCTGGAAGCACACGGTGGAATGTCTACGTTGACAGACAAGAGTCCGCCAGACGAAATTTACGCCCGCTTCAATGTCAGTAAAGCTGCCTACAAGCGCGCATTAGGCGCGCTCTATAAACAACAAAAAATCCGATTGGATAAACAAAAAATAACGTTACTCTGAGGTGACTATGAAAGCGACAGTAAGCTGGCAACAGGCCCTGACATTTAGCGGTCAGACCGAGTCCGGTTATCAACAAACAATGGATGGCAATGGTGAAGCCATTTCGCCTATGGAATCCGTACTGCTGGCCGTCGGTGCCTGCTCCAGTATCGACGTGGTCGATATTCTGAAAAAACGCCGTCTGACCGTCCACGACTGTGAATGCGATTTAACTGCCGAACGCGCTGAGCAGCCGCCACGAGTGTTCACTGCCATTCACGCACATTACAAAGTTAAAGGTGATAACCTTTCCGACAAAGACGTCGACCGCGCCGTTGAGTTATCTGCCGAGAAATACTGCTCTGTAATGTTAATGCTGAAAGGCAATGTAAATATCACAACCAGTTACGAAATCATGTAGTTCTCACCAGCCAGCTATGAAAACTCATCCAAAAGTAGCATAGCTGGCTATAGAATTAACATTCACGCCACTAAATAGTCAATTAGACTACTACTTCCAGATACATCTGCTTACATATCGACACAACAAGTCGCTAATTTATTGTTTTACCTGCATTTATAATTTAATTAACAAGCTGGCACACCACATGCTCATAGGCGTGTATACATATAATTATTGCAGGTACCTGACCATGGAACATACAAAACGCACCACCCTTTCAACTTTATTGCTTGCTGGCACCCTGCTGACCTGTGCTGGTCTGTCTGGTTGTATGGATGCCGAAGCCACCAACGCCACAGAACAAAAAGAAGAAGTTGTGGTAAGCATTCCGGTTGAAGCCGTCACGATAAACATGGGCGACATCTCGTCCAGTTACAACACCACGGCTATTTTGGAAGCCAAAGAAGAAGCTTTTGTAGTGGCACGTGCCTCTGGAATTATTGAGCACATCTTCGTCGAAGAAGGCGATTACGTTGAAAAAGGCCAGGTACTGGCGCAACTGGATCAGAAACGCTACGAATTAAACCTGAGCAAAGCCCGCGCCGATTTAACCGGCATAGAAAAAGAACTCAGCAAAGTCGATAAAGTGTACTCACGCAAATTGGTGAGTGACGATACTTACGACAAGTTAACTGCCCAGTACGAAGCAGCGAAAGCCGTACTGGCATTGGCTGAACTGGATTTAAAAGAAACCACAATCACCGCGCCGATCAGCGGCTACATTGCGGAACGCAACGCAAAAGTAGGTAACCTGACTGAGTCATTCCAGCGCGAAAGAATGTTCCATATTGTTCAACAAAAAGCCCTGCAAGGTATTGTACATCTGCCAGAAAGCGAAATGTCTGCCATTGCCGCTAAACAGCCCGCTACGTTACGTGTTGCGGCCTTAGGCAATGCAGAAGTAACAGGCTATGTTGAACGCATCAGCCCGGTGGTGGATGCCACAACCGGTACCT
>NZ_CFIDRX010000222.1:0-6310 GCF_984433645.1 Marisediminitalea sp. | reverse complement strand
GGATGACGGATGGGGCATATGGTCGGGATGATTTATCCGGGACCTTTTTGATTGCGCAATTTTTTCAGTCTTTCCGTAGGATCGTCTAATCCATATTGCGCTTTTAGCTTTGCAACAACATCAGGATGCTGTGCAATGAATTCACTGATATCGGCAACTAGCTCCGGGTTATTCAGCGTCGATAAACAAAACTCAACCGTTGTTACCGGTAGGTTGGGATCAAGGACAAAGTCGTCAACATCAGACAGCGTGCTCAGTAAATAATTGGCAACGTAATAATCCATATCAACAGCATCCGCTCGATCCAGCTGTGCAAGGTAAAGTGCTGCCTTGTTATCCGCAACGGAAATGAGTTTGGTCTTGCCGCTATCTATTCTGTCCTGCCAATATAGAGGAGAAAAACCAAGCACTATGGCGAGTTTTCTTATCCGGCTTATATCCTGACCATAACGAGGTGCTTTAACAAACGTACCCACCAGGCTGTCGGTTAACGGTGCGCTGTAATGCTTTGTTTTGTTATCGTTTACAGGGTTTGTCCACGTTGGGTGGTCAGGATAAACCAGATCGACATTCCCCTTTTCTAACTCAACCTGAAGTCTCAGTACCGGCATAGCTACATATTCAAAACTCACGCCTGTGTGTTTTGAATACGCTTCTAAGAGTGCCCAGGCAAAACCTTTATCTACTTCCGAAGAAAACTCGTAGTGAGGGTAGTAAGGAATATTTTGAGATGCAACAACGTAGGTTTCCGCTCTGACAGACAAAGATAATAGAAGACATGTGATGGAAAACAGAAGATAGACTACACGCATAAATATATTGCCGCTGCTCAGATAGTATAAACCTAGCAACACTGAACTATATTACAAGTAGTTCTAACAATGTTTGCCATAAAGACTAAGAATAGGTGTTTTTTCGTATGTAGGTACTTACTACTAATTACGCTCAATGAAAATCTCTGGATTTAACGGTTAATGATGAAAACATGTCATTTCTGTTGATCAGTTTGCCTGCGATAACATGACACACTCCTTCCTTTGAACGTTCCAGAATGCCATGTACTTCGAGAATAGTGGCACTTAGGAAAGGTTGTTTTTGCGCCCTCGCGGTATTCTGCCAGACGATTACATTGATATTGCCCGTATGGTCTTCTAATGTAACAAAGGTTACGCCGCCTGCCGTTCCAGGTGCTTGTCTGCCAACGACATTACCTATAATTCTGACCGGCGTTTTGTGTGCTTTATGAGCCAACTGATTGGCAAAAGTAATGTGTTTAAGCTTGCCTGAAGCGTTTAAAAGCGCAATGGGGTGTTTATCTACCGACAAGGCCAGTGAAGCATAGTCTTCAATCATATCTTCAGCTGGCGAAGGGGCCGCTACCTGGTATGTATCGCTGCATTCCTCGCTGAATAAAGGTAACGACTGCTGGGTATCTGCTACTTTCCAGCGGGCATCAAAGCGGTGAGCTGAAATATCAGTGAGTGCATTCGCACTAGCAAGCGCTGCAATATCTCCCTGAGATAATCCACATTGCTGTATTGATAAGAGCTGCGTAAAGCCGGATGGAGGTCGATTTGTAACAAGTCTGCGTGCACCTTCCTCTGACAGCCCTTTCACCTGACGTAACCCCAGACGTAATTCCCCTGCAGCAGTTAAGCTGTGATCGTATTCGCTATGATTGATACAGACAGGCAATACCCGAATCTGGTGAAGTTGTGCGTCTTTTACAAGCTGAGCAGGAGAGTAAAACCCCATTGGCCAGCTGTTCATTAATCCGGTGTAAAACTCGGCAGGAAAATAGTACTTAAGCCATGATGAAACATAGGCCAGGACAGCGAATGACGCCGAGTGAGACTCGGGAAATCCATATTCACCAAATCCACAAATTTGCTCAAATAACTGCTCAGCGAATTCACTTTTGTAGCCTCTTTCTGTCATCCCATCTATTAGCTTGCTTCGGAATTGAAACAACTTGCCGGTTTTCTTCCAGCTTGCCATTGCACGTCGTAACTGGTCTGCTTCGCCGCCAGTAAACCCTGCTGCCACCATAGCCAGCTGAATTACCTGTTCCTGAAAAATAGGCACGCCCATTGTTCTGCTTAACACCGACCTTACTTCCTCTGAAGGGTAGGTGACTGGCATGTCACCATGTCGCCGTAATAAATAGGGGTGGACCATGTCACCCTGAATAGGGCCTGGCCTGACAATGGCTATCTGTACAACGAGGTCGTAATAGCAGCGCGGTCTTAATCTGGGAAGCATCGACATTTGCGCACGTGACTCAATTTGAAACACGCCAACAGTGTCAGCGTTGCAAATTGCATCATAAACCTGCTTGTCATCAGCATGTTTACTGATAAATGGAATACTTACCGGTAAAGCATAACGCTGCTCAATAAGCGCAAAGATCTTTCTGATGGCGGTTAACATACCCAGAGCGAGAACATCGACTTTCAATAAGCCAAGTGACTCTAAATCGTCTTTGTCCCACTGGATCACCGTTCGTTCTGCCATAGCGGCATTTTCTACAGGCACTAATTCGTATAAGGGACCTGCTGAAATAACGAATCCCCCTACGTGTTGTGAAAGGTGTCGCGGAAAGCCCAGTAACGTTTCGGTAATACTGAACAGGTGAGCGAGATTTTTATTTGTATTGTCGAGACCTAGGCTGGCTAATTGCGCTTTCCAGCCAAGAGTTCTGTCTCTGAGATTAATTTGCTTTAACCAGTAACCCAACTGCGACTCGTCGAACCCTAGCACCTTGCCCACTTCTCTGAATGCACTTTTAAAGCGAAAGGTGATCACCGTTGCCGCAAGTGCCGTGCGTTCACGTCCGTACTTGGTGTAGATATACTGAATGACTTCTTCACGGCGTTCATGTTCGAAATCGACGTCGATATCCGGCGGCTCGTTGCGTTCTTTAGAAATGAATCGTTCAAACAGCACATTGATTTGCCTCGGATCTACGGCCGTAATTTCAAGGCAGTAGCACACCACGGAATTAGCCGCGGAGCCTCTGCCCTGGTACAAAATACCCTGTGATTTAGCGAACTGAACAATGTCGTAAATAGTGAGGAAAAAGTATTCGTATCCCTCGGAATGAATTAGTGCGAGTTCCTTTTCAATGATCCCGCGAATGCTGTCTGTAACCCCTTCAGGAAAGCGCCGTTTAATACCTTGCTCAACGCAATGACGCAGGTAAGTGGTAGCGTTAAAGCCGTCAGGTACCAGTTCGCTGGGGTACTGGTACTTGAGTTCACTGAGGCAAAATTCGCACTGGTGGGCCAGGGCAATGCTTTCATCTATCCAGGCTTTGGGGTACAAGCGGGTGAGGGTGGTCAGGGGCTTGAGGCTGCGTTCCTGGTTCTTCATTGCGTCAAACCCTAACTCACTAATTTGCTTTCCTTCACGTATTGCGTGCAACACATGTTGTAACGGTTGTCGGTCAGGGTGATGACAAAGCGTCTGATTGGTGGCAACTACCGGAAAATGATACGTCTGATGCAGCTTGCGGGTATGCGCGAATGTCTCATGATCGCACCCATCCAGCAAGCGTGATGCGCCAATCCAGCACCGCTCAGGGTGGTGTTTCGCCAACCAGTCACCCCAGTGCTCATCATGCTCATTTCCTTTAGGTAGCCAAACGATAAAACAATCGCGAATCGATTTTAAATCCCATTCAGCCAACGAATACTGACCCTTTGCAGAGCGACGTCGGGCGTTCGTAATAATACGGCACAGCTCGGAGTAAGCCCGCTTGTTCGGACAAAGTAAGACAATTCTAAGTGAATCTGAAAAGGTAAACAGGCTGCCTGTGATCAGTTTTACCGGTAAGCGATTGGACTGGATTTCCTGCCAGGCTCTAACTATGCCGGCTACAGAACATTCATCGGTTATGGCAATCGCCTCGTAACCGTAAAACGCGGCGGTACTGACAAGCTCTTCCGGGTGAGAGGCACCTTCGAGAAAGGAAAAATTACTCTGGCAAACTAACTCAGCAAACATACTAACTAAAGTACCCGTGAACAAACCAGTTAGACTGATGATCGCGGAATATCCACAGCCGCTGCCCCGTTGAACTGAGCGCAATAAAATAATCGCGCTTTACCGCGCTATCATCCCACCATCCGGTTTGAATGCGTTCCGGGCCATACACAATCTTGGTTTGTGTCGACAAAGGCTGGGGGTCGATTAGCAACCAGCACGGATGCTGACCAGAGGGAAGCTGTTCACAGGCCGCCCCGGAATGGGGTAAACCATGACGAATGTGCAAGTCCTGACGATGATCGTGACATACTCTTGGAGTGATAACTGCGTCTGAACCCAATTTAGCTAACAGTGTGCCCATCAGCATGTTTTCGGCATGCTGATTAAATCGCACGGCAAACAAATGTTCACTCGTGGCATGAAATACAACCGTGTGTTCACAGCGTAGTTGAAAACCGCGAATAGCAGATGTCAGTGCAAGCTGTTCCAGTTTTAACGTAATTAAGCTGAGCCAGTCTTTCGCGTTGTGCATAGGCGCACCTGCGCGTACTTCTACATGTTGCTTAGGCGAGTCCGCCATATGCAGGGTAAGCTGCAATGAATCAGTGGTCAGGTTTTGGCTTACCAGATACTCACAACACTGCTCAACAGGTTGAGTTAAAAACCTGAGCAGTTTCACGCTGTCTTCTAACTCATAGGGAAGTTCACACTGGTAGCGGAAATGTTGTTTTGGATGAAAGGTTGCCCTGGGAACGGCCTTATTGCCCTTTAAAGCCAGCAGGTAACTGATCAGGGCGTTATCAAATCGCTTCCCCACTTCCTCTAGCGGGATTTGAAAAACCGCCTGTAGTGTTCGGATCCCCATGCGGTCAAACTGACTGACTTGCTTTGAGGTAAACTGGGTGTATTTCAGCGATACGTTTTGCAGAGCTATCAATGCCTGAGCATTGGAAAGGTAAACCGTATCAGCGCCGGCTAACGCCAATACCTGAGCTGCCTCGACGCTAGGGCCACTCGCGAAGTGGTAGCGCAGCGCCGTGCTTTGCAGAACGTGATGAAACAACGCCACAAAATTATCAACCGAGTGATAGTAGTGGATAATGGGGTCCAGCTTTATGGCGATGCCCTGAGGTTCGAGTAAAACAATATCCGATGCAATGCGATAAAGTTGATTAGCCAGCAGGTGCAGCTGTTGGCATTCCACTTCAACTGAATAGGGAATAAGTTGGATTCGGTTTAACAAAGCGCAAGCCTGGGCAAGTCCCATTCCCCGTTTAATGCCGGCAGTTGAGGCACATTGAGATACCTGCAAAATTTCATTGTGTTGAGGGCAAAACACCACAAGCGCAGCTTGTTTATCCTCGGCTTGTTCAAGCACAAAGTGATCAAGTTGCAACGAAGGAAAGTGCGCATAGAGCCACTGCATTGGGGAAACCCGCTAACTGCCGGTGAGCGTCGATACCGAAGCCGATTGTGTTTCGCGCATGGCAGTAATAATGGCATCGTTGCTTGCCGGTAACGGGTTACAAATAGGGATGTCAGATTTCGGCCAACTGCCAACTACCCTGTGAAGCGTGATATACCATTGCGTATCTTTGTAATACAGCTCGCAATCCACATTAACGGGCAATGACATAAACGTCTGCAGGTTGTAGTCAATATTCAGCAACAGGCATTGGTACTGTTTGCTTAGTACCTGCAGCCTACGCGCAGCTTTCGCATTTAGCGAAGCGTAACTGTACACAATTAAACTGCATGCCTGGCTTCTAATGCACTGCTCGCAGGCCCATAGCGCATCTTGTTCATTCGCAGGTGAGAGTAACCAGCTGTCCGTGAGTAACTTGTGTTTCGCCAACCAGACTGGGTTAATACTTTGATGGCGGTATAACCAAATCACCTTTTTGCCAGTATTGCGTTGTGCAGCAAACACCGGGTGCAATAACTGCAATTCACCACTGCCCTGATGGCAGCGAATACGGGATAACCCTGCGCTGGGTATCCCTCCTGCCAGCGCCGCATCCAGTGCTTTTACACCCAAAGGCAATCGCTCAATCGGAGATTGAGCGGCGTCGGCTGCATTGCCCAAATAGATATCCGGGTGTTTGGTTAACGTGTGAATGGCGCTTTTCATAATCAAAAAATACTGTATTTATATACAGTATTGTAGCGCAAAAAAATGCCTCTGCAAGAGGCATTCAAATTATTGCGTTAACGCTGGGCCCGAAACAAACTGCGCAGCGTTGAATGGTGTACTCAAAAAGCGTTTAGGAACTGGCTGATTCAGTTTTGGTTACCGGGAAGCTAATTCCTTTACAGGCAATAA
>NZ_CFIDRX010000221.1:0-6383 GCF_984433645.1 Marisediminitalea sp. | reverse complement strand
AACCCGAAAGACAAAATGTGTGGTAACGGCAAAATGGAAAAATACATTTTGCGTGAAGCCTTCGACAATGGTGATACCCTGCCGCCAGAAGTACTGTGGCGCCAGAAAGAACAGTTTGGTGACGGTGTGGGTTATTCATGGATTGACTCAATCAAAGATTTTGTTGAGAACGAAGTGAGCGACCAGCAACTTGCCTCTGCTGAATTCCGCTTCCCAATCAACACGCCTGACACCAAAGAAGGTTACTACTACCGCACTATCTTTGAAGGTTACTTCCCTCAGGAAACCGCTGCACGCTGTGTTCCGGGCGGTAAGTCAATTGCCTGTAGTACGGTTGAAGCCCTTGAGTGGGACGAAAGCTTTAAGAACAATGCTGACCCATCGGGTCGTTCAATGAAAGACGTTCACGGACAGTCTTAATTACGCATTGATACAGACACAAAAAAACCAGCGACTTCGCTGGTTTTTTTATGTCTGATTAACAGATATATACCGCTCAATCGTCGTTGACGTTTGGTGTATGCTTTTCCGGGTCAAACCACAAGGCTTTGTCATCGAGAGGGGTGCCCGGCGGCAACAGAGGGTTGTCGATATGAAACACTTTGCGATTGCCAATATCCACTTTTAACAACGCTTCCCGGTGGTGGCTAATAAAAATATTATCAAAAGAACCATCTTCTAACGCACGTCGCAGGCCTGTTTCAATCAGGCGTGCCATGGTCGGATTAGCGCGGTTTACGAAATAGTACATCGCCGTTGGGTAATGAATGACGAGGTCTTTCTCCAGCACGATGTCCGGGTCCAGAGACGAGTAATTGAGCTCATCGAGTACCTCACTCACTGCCCGCGGGAAAAAGTCGCCCTGGCGTAACGCTAAACGACTAAAAGCCTCCGGAAAGTCGGTTACAGTCAGTACATTAAACCCGTTAGACTGAAGAATTTTCGTATCTGGCCATTCCGCGCCCTGCAAAGGAGTCAGTTTGGTTAACGATTGAAAATCAGTCACTTTATCAAACCGGTCTTCCAGG
The DNA here is from genome assembly GCF_984433645.1 of Marisediminitalea sp. Classification (NCBI taxonomy): domain Bacteria; kingdom Pseudomonadati; phylum Pseudomonadota; class Gammaproteobacteria; order Alteromonadales; family Alteromonadaceae; genus Marisediminitalea; species Marisediminitalea sp. Next base: position 5,355 of record NZ_CFIDRX010000221.1, on the reverse strand, counting down.
CTTTGATTAATTAAAAACACCCGCCAACCAATCAGGCCTTTATGGATAGGAATGCGAATGGGCAATAACTCTTTCTCGCGCTGCGTGTCGGTCATCACCCACAGAATATTAATCTCGCGGTTTTCTTTTAGCTGACGAATTGATTTCCCCTGCAGCAAAATTCGCTCAGATGGCGTTAATGTATACCGCACACCGGTTTTGCTCAGTGCGAGCTTTAACAAAGTAAGGGGGTAGTCATGACGTTGATCGTTTTCGTCTATTGGCCGTGGGTAATGAATTGACCAGTTTGCTGCTAACGCACTTCCCGGTGCCATAAAAACACTCATAGCGGCAATAAACAATGTAATCGTCTTCCAGCTCATACGCTTTACTCGTTTCGACACTCTGTTTGTCAGCGTAACAAACATTCAGGCAATTCCCACATATTTATGTGTTTGCAGCGATAAGCGCCAGTTACGGTCAATACAGGTTTTTATTGCCAGCTCTGTTGCCCTGGCCTGCTGACTGATGGGTTGTAAGCACACCACTTTATCTGTCAGGTCAATACCAGCTAGCAGCTCGTCCAGTTCGTCGACATGTTTTTGCATCGCAATCGGGTGCTTTATTTCATTGGCACGTTGCAGTGCACTGGTGAGTACATCATAACCGCCTTTCATATTTACCTTAGGTGATACTGTGACCCAGGTCTGTTGAGCGCATTTCACTTCAAATGTACCACTGGTCTCAATTTGCGATGTAAAGCCGCGTTCATGCAACAGCTCGGTTAATCCTGTGAGGTCGTACATACAGGGTTCACCACCGGTTATGACAACATGTTTGGCGTTATAACCTTGTTGCTCAAACAGCGCCAGCAAACCCAAATCAGAAATACCAAAGAAGCGTTCAGACTCTTCACTTTTATTAATAACAGCATCAACGCTGTCGATCAGGTTTTCATCGAGCGTCCAGGTGTGCTTGGTATCACACCAGGGGCACCCTACCGGACAACCTTGTAATCGCACAAAAATAGCAGGCACGCCGGTGTAGACACCTTCGCCCTGAATAGTTTCGAACATTTCGTTAATGTTGAGTACCTGATCTGTCAAATCTGTAATCCTGTCGTCTTGATAGTTGGGATTTTAGCAGGGATAGCTTAAAATTCCGTTATGTTTTCTATAATTATACTCCGTTATGTCTGAAAAAGTGATTGTGATCTACTCCGGGGGCATGGACAGCTACACCGTGCTGAACAAAGCCATTGAAGATGGAAAGACTCCCTATGCCCTGTCTTTTGACTATGGCCAGCGCCACAAGAAAGAACTGGATTATGCTGCCAACGTCTGCAAAGAGCTGGGCATCTCCCACAAAATCGTGGACATCTCCGCAATTAACAGTTTGGTTGGTGGCTCAGCACTGACCGACGATATTGAGGTGCCTGAAGGCCATTACGAAGAGCCAAGTATGAAGCAAACTGTGGTACCAAACCGCAATATGATTTTGTTGTCTCTGGCTGTTGGCTATGCGGTAAGCATGGAAGCCAATAAAGTGTATTACGGTGCACACTCAGGTGATCACGCGATTTATCCGGATTGCCGCCCTGAATTCGTAGAAAAAATGAATGACGTTTGTGCCATTGCTAACTACGAAGCGATAGAAATTGTGACGCCCTATCTGAAAGTAAGTAAAACCGCTATCTTGACTGACGGTCTTCGAATGGGTCTGGACTATGGTAAAAGCTGGACGTGCTACAACGGGCGCGAACATGCCTGTGGTAAATGCGGCGCTTGTCAGGAACGTCTGGAAGCTTTTCGAGACAATAACGCCACGGATCCGCTAGAGTACGAAAGTTAATCACTACTAAACGATATTACTTTTCGTCATACACTGACGAACAAGCAATACGAGCTCTAATAAAAACAGGCCAGACATTGCTGTCTGGCCTGTTTAAAACCGGACTTTACCGATTGCTGTCTGATTACTTCTGACTCTCGGTAATAAAGTAACCCAACTCTTTAATGCAGTATCGCAATACAGGATTCAGACGGGTGTTTTTACCGTTCATGACGAACAGCTCATGACTGAAGGTAAACAAGTTACCATTAGCAATAGGCACCAACCCCAGTGCAACCCCCTGCTCTTTTGCCATGTAATCCGGCAGTAACGCAACGTATTCACCAGTCATCATTGCTGACATCGCCGCATCAAATGAATCTGAAAACGTTTGGATGGCCAAGCGACTGTCGCCGTCAATGTAGTTAGCCGATGACAAACCCGAAATCCCGATTGCCGGGTAATCTTCAATGCGAACATTGTCAGGTAATGCATCAACGTCGCGGTATTTCGCTAGCGGGTGCGAAGGCGCGCAGTAAAGGCGACCATTACATGAGGTACCTATGGTATGAAATGTGACCGATTCTGGTTTCACCATATCGTACGTAGACACTACCAGGTGGCACTCACCCGACAACGCCACGTGTTCCACTTCATTATATAGTCGGGTTTGAATATTGACGTGAATATCGTCGAATTTTTTCATGGTGCTTTTTACTGCCCGGCTTACGGCCAGATGTATAGAGAGCGGCAGACCTGCCATCAACACCAATGTAATATGACCTGAATAATCATCATGCAAAGACTTGAGGTTAAAGACAAAGTTATCAAACGCGTTGAATATGCGTTTGGTTTCCTGAAAGACTACCTCGCCTTCTTTAGTCATTTGAAAACCACCGCGACCGCGGTGACACAATACCAAATCCAGTCGTTCTTCAAGCTTTTTAATTGCCGCACTGATATTGGGGCGTTGCATACGTAACACCGGTTCAGCAGCGGTAAATCCATTACAACTTGCTACTGCATAAAACACCCGTAGCAACTTAATATCTGACTCTTGCAATCGATTTAACATGGTCGCACCGTCTTTTGTTTTAGGTATAGTTATTGATACTCAAACCATAATAGGCAGAGAAACCAACATTTACAATCACATTTTGAGCAGAATGTTTGTAAATTTTTAGATAACCCGCCCTGCTTGCAAAAAAGTCGTTACATACTGGCGCTAGCAATGGTTGCAGCAAGCGCGATAATCAGCACGCGTATGGAAGAAAATGTGTGAATACAGTCAGTATGACCAAGTTAATTCGAGTCGCACTTATTGCCTTAGTGATAACATGGCTCTGCGCTTTCGTCATGCCCGGTCATCGGCAACAGATCGTCGAAGAAGATATTCAGTTGCGCGTCAAATCCCCTTCGTTACAACAAAAGCAAGAGATCCGTAACAAGGCATTGACGGCCATAGAAAACCTGACCGCTGATACCTGTATCGAGTTTGCTGTTAAGGAAAATAAACTGTACGAGCTCGTTATCCGAAGTATCGATAACAAGGTAAGTTATGCGTATACATTGGATAGTAAAGAAGCTAAGTTTGATAAGCGAGCTATAGAGTGGTTTGCTGAGTACGGGCCAATGATTACGCAAGCCGTATTTAAAAATAACGCTCAGAACAAATTAACTCTCATTGGTTTTACGCAATTGCGAAGTACTGAAAACGTTTCATTGTTTACATTTTATACAAAAGTAAATACTTATCTGGCAAACATGATTGATTCTGTAGATATTGCGAGGACTCAGATTATATGAAATTACGAAACCTGTAAGCTACACAAACGTGTAAAGCACTTTCCAATTGACCCTCCATACAGTTTAAAGCAGACTTCCAATTAAAGTCCTCTCACTCTACATATATCGAACAGCAAGTATCAAACATGCAAATAAAAGGATTAATTAGTTATTATCGCGAATGTTTCAAGGCAGATTCCAGCGATTTTAACTTGCGCAACCTGCTCCGTCTTAACAATGAAGACTTGCTGTTTTTAAGTGGTACAGATGAAATTGCCGCAGGTACTCTACATCGATTACCAATTGACCCAGAATACGGCAAAAGCCTATTTAAACGTATCGAACTATATCAACGTGAAAGAGTGCTCTTGTATGTCTCACTTTTTGTTTCCGGAAAACTTAAAAATGATGGAGATACGACTCTACTTTTCAGTCCATTGGTGGTTAACGAAGCTAAATTGGAATTCGACGAATATGGCTATTACTTTTCTGTAGAAACAACTTCTCCATCGGTGAACGAAGACCTTTTATCCTTATTGTTACCAGAGCAAATCGACTTATTATCAATCGACAACAGCAGAATCTACGACCCAGCATTCTGGTCAGGTTTGTTAGTACACAGTCCGTATGAACTCAATTATATGGATGGCCTTAGATTTCCCTCATTAGCGTCAAAAACTGATGTAACCAATTCATTAAGACGCAAAAATCCGAGTTTAATGCCGATTTCTTGTCTCGCTTTTGTTGAGCGTTCAACCAGCAGTCGAGGTATTCTCCATGAACTATCTAAGCTGGAAAACAACGATACACTATCAGCTCCCCTCTACAGCATTTTCAACAAACAAAAAACTAAACCGGGCAACTGTGCTGTAAATCATCAACTCGTACCCGGCACTTTGAGTGCTTCACAAAAAAAAATATTAGAGATCGCGGCCAACCAAACACTGGGAGTAGTTTCTGGACCACCTGGAACAGGAAAAAGTTACACTATTGCCGCTATAGCAGCTGAGCATTTCACAAGAAAACAGTCAGTTCTGATTGTTGCGAATTCGGATACGGCGCTTGATGTCATTGCTGACAAACTCTGTAAGGATTTCGGACTCGACAATTTATATGTAAGAGTAGGCCAAAAAGAAATCCTCAAGGAATTCAAACAATACCTCGACGATTTGTTAGCTGGTTATTTCGATCACTCTGAAGCAACTCAAAAAGACTATTATAAAGAACACCTGAACAAGTTAGTAAAACAAATTGAGGCACTGGAAAATCGTCTTCTACAAACATCGAAAAAGGCATTCAGTCTTGGAAATAGAGCCCATAAAATTGAGACTGGATCTGCCAATATTTGGGATAAACTAATCCATCAAATTAGTACAAACTCAATCCAAAGAAACCGAGAATTGTGGGAGTTATCCGAACAATTCAACAATCTCATTAACGAGAAAGAAAACCATACTAAACAATATTTACGTGCTGAAAAAGCAGAGATCATTGCAGACCTTCTCAAATTAGATAGAAAGGCCATACAAACTCTGAATAAGGCCTCGAGAGCAAGAACGTCATCCAAACAGCTGGAATATTTCGAATCGGCTAATTTTAAAAGTTTATTGAAGGGATTTCCCGTCTGGATTGTTACACTGAATACGCTCCACAAAGTACTGCCGTTTAACAGTGAGATGTTTGATTTGGTCATTGTAGATGAAGCAACTCAGTGTAATATTGCTTCCGTGTTGCCAGCGCTAAATCGAGCCAAAAGAGCTT
>NZ_CFIDRX010000220.1:0-6435 GCF_984433645.1 Marisediminitalea sp. | reverse complement strand
CCTTGCTTTCAGATTCAATGGCTTTTTCACAAATAGCCAGCATCTCCGGGGCATGCTTCTTCAGTTCAGCCAAGTACACGCTGGCTTTGAACATAAACATACCGCTGTTCCAAAAATAATTACCGGAAGCCACATAGCTTTCCGCTGTCGCCATATCCGGTTTCTCAACGAATTGTTCGACCTTAAGACCATTTCCAACCGCAGCGCCACTCTTGATATAGCCATAACCAGTATGAGGTTGGTCAGGCACAATACCGAAGGTAACCAAATGTCCTTCTAACGCCAGCGCATTTGCTTCAGCCACGGCTTTGTGAAAAGCGGTCTGGTTTTTAATAAGGTGATCAGCTGCAAGAATCAATAAAACCGGGTCTTCATTTGATTTGGTTGCATGTAATGCCGCGAGCGCAATTGCGGGGGCGGTATTGCGCCCTACCGGCTCTAATATGATACCACCATGGTCGCCTTGCATCTGACGCAATTGTTCGGCCACCAAGAACCGATGGGCATCATTACAAATAACAATAGGTTGCGCAGCTTCAGTGCCGTCCAGACGAGCTAACGTGTCTTGTAGCATGGTTTTGTCTGAAGTGAGTGCAAGAAATTGCTTTGGCAGTGCTGCTCGGGATTTAGGCCATAAACGACTGCCAGATCCACCGGCTAAAACGACTGGTTTCATTTGAGTTCCTGTTGATATGATGAGGGCTGTCTGCAGCATGCCTGATGTAGAAAAGTCAAACCAACATGCCAGCCCTTTTTTAATTCCTGACACCATGTTAATCAAGGGAGCCAAGCCAATCAACACAAAGCGCCCCTAAAAAGACCACTTTCTGCGAAGTTTTTTCTAAACCGAAGTTTGAACCGGGTCTATTGACCCTGAGTGGGTAATTTTAGTGCGGATAAAAAGCGCTTTTACAAGCGCTTGCGAGGTCCTTCCGTTTATTGCTATTCACTTTTACAGCAGTTCGTAGCGGGGTCGTCATGAGAGCATTTTACTCTTTGTCACTCCCCTTTCACGAACAACAACAATGCCTTCAGGGCTGTTTCGCGATTAAAATGCTTTCAAATAGACCTGAAGTCGACAGTAAAAATCAACAGGCACAGGATATTCAGGCGAGCGTCCCTCGCTGGTAATCGAACAGCGCCTGCTGAATCTCAGATTCAGAATTCATAACAAATGGGCCGTATTGTACAATCGGTTCACCAATGGGCTGAGCAGCCACCACAATGGCTTTACCTGCAACCGAAGTATCATTGCCGCAGTCCAACGTTACCTGGTTACCGTCGCTAAGCACCGCCAATGTACCTGCATTAATGTTTGTGCCATCCACATCGACCCTGCCTTCATAGCAGTAAATAAAAGCATTGTGGCCCTGCTGAATAGGAATATCGACGGTAGTACAAGACTGCCAGTGCACATCGATAAACATTGGAGACACTTTGGCCGTTTTAACCGGCCCGTTTACGTTCATCAGTTCACCGGCTAACACCTTTGCACTGGCGTGTGGATTGAGTGCCACTGAAGGCACCTGTTCGGCCGGAATGTCTTGATAACCTGGTGCCGACATTTTGTCTTTAGCGGGTAAATTGACCCACAGTTGGAATCCCTTCAACAACCCGTCGGTTTGTTCAGGCATTTCTTCGTGAATAATACCTCGCCCCGCATTCATCCATTGTATGCCGCCCGTTTCAATTACACCTTCGTTACCGACAGAGTCTTTATGTCGCATTTTTCCTTTAAGCATGTAAGTCACGGTTTGAAACCCACGATGAGGGTGCGCTGGAAAACCTGCCAGGTATTCATTTGGCTGATCAGAACCAAAGAAATCCAGCATAAGGAAAGGGTCAAGATGGCGTAACAACGGCTGCCCAATGATTCGGGTGAGACTTACACCTGCACCGTCCTGCGTGCCGACGCCTTGTACGCGTTGTGCTACCTGTCTGTTTGTCATTGCATTACTCCCACAAACTCAGAGACGGCCCAACAGGCACTACCCCCGTCGGATTAATCATTGTATGGCTATAATAATAATGGGTTTTAATATGATCAAAGTTCACCGTTTCAGCAATTCCCGGCATGCGGAATATCCTTTTCATATAGTCGTAAGTGGCCGGATAGTCCTTAATCTGCTTTAAATTACACTTAAAGTGGCCGTGGTAAACGGGATCAAAACGAATCAGCGTGGTAAACAACCGGATATCCGCTTCCGTGAAAGTATCACCAACAAGAAAAGCGTGGTTAGACAGCCTTGACTCGACCTTGTCCAGGGCAGCAAAAAGCTGAGTAACGGCCTCTTCATAAGCATTTTGCTCTGTTGCAAAGCCAGCTTTGTACACTCCGTTATTGATATCGTGGTAAACCCATTCGTTCACTGCATCGATCTCGCTGCGCAACGCTGCTGGATAGTAATCATCCTCGTTGCCCGTCACTGTATTAAAGGCGCTGTTAAAATAACGAATGATCTCCGCTGATTCATTGTTCACTATTTGTTGAGTATGCGTATCCCATAACACCGGCACTGTGACGCGAGAGGTAATATTGCTATCGACCCGCTGGTATAACTGATACATGTATTGGTGCTGATAAAGCATATCGCCTGTCGCACCGGGATACGGCAGAAAAGTCCAGCCGTGTTCACGCATTTTAGGATTAACAACAGAAACTGAAATGTGCGGTGCCAGGCCTTTTAATTCACGCATGATCAGTGTGCGGTGCGCCCAGGGGCAAGCTAAAGACACATAAAGGTGATACCGGCCGCTATCCGGTGTAAATTCACTGTTAGAAGATACTTCATTTCGAAACAATGAAGCCTGACGCTTAAACTTACCTTCGTTGCCCTTTGTGTCATACCAGGTATCGTGCCACCGGCCTTCAACTAACAATCCCATTCTATTCTCCCATAATCATTATTCGTTTATTTCAACATAGTCTACCTTCGTAGCCTTAACGTAATACTGGGACCAATTGTTCGATGGATTAGAATATTCTCGACACGATCTCTCTCGCGATGGGAATGGCACTGGTAGCCGCTGGCGAGGGGGCATTGCCAATGTGAAGTGACAAGGGAGATGAAATAAATTTAAAGTCGTGGATCAGGTTACCATTTTGGTCAACTGCCTGAGCGCGAATACCAGCGCGATAAGGCAGAAAATCTGCGGCCGTGATCCCCGGGCAATAGCGACTCACTAATTTTGCATAATAGGTTTTCGACAACGATGATCTTAATTCACTCATGACTGATTTTCGAAAACGCCAAAGTAGCTTCCAAATATCCGCCTTGCCAAAAATATCCAGCCACTGAGATTGTGATGAGACAATGCCTTCGTACACCTCTTTACCTGTCGCCAGAATTGCATTTGGTCCAACCGTCGTATAGCCACCAATCATTTTCGTGAGGTGAACGCCTAAAAACGGCATTGCCGGATCAGGAATTGGATAAATAAGATGCGACGCAACCTGATTGTACTTATCTGTCAGACGATAATATTCTCCACGAAAGGGTAACATGCGAAAATCACAAGCTAATCCCTGACTACGAATCAATGTATCGCTGAAGATGCCCGCGCAATTAATCACAAAGCCGCCCTGATAGACTTTTTCGCCAGCAGGTGAAGATACAACGACGTTTACTGATTCACTCTGCTCAACAAGTTGCACCACCTTGTGATTAAATCTTATATCAACAGAGGCGCGAGCTTGTGCCAATTGCAACAAACAGGTCGTCACCGCCTTGTAATCGGTAATTCCTGTTTGCCGCACCAGAAATCCACCTTGAGCGCGTATATTGGGCTCCATTTGACGAATGCGATGTGCCGTTAGCATTTGTGGGGACAACGCATTTTGCTCACAACGTGCAAATAGCGCTTCCATTGCCGGCAGTTCACTGTCTTCAGTAGCGACCAATAACTTGCCACATTGCTCGTAGGGCAACTGGTATTGCTTGCAAAGTGACAATGTTTCTTCCAGGCCTTGCCGGCAAAAGGTCGCTTTATAGCTGCCGGGCGGATAATATACACCGGCGTGAATAACGCCTGAGTTTCTGCCCGTTTGCTGGCTGGCAGCCTGACTCGCTTTGTCTAACAAAAGTATTTTAGCACCGGGGCGTTTTTGGCTGAGTTCATTGGCTACTGCCGCACCAATGATACCGGCACCAATAATCACAAAATCATACGCAGACATAGGCAAATCATTGAAAAATGGTAAACTCGGCCCGATAGTACCTGACCGTATTTTCTCTGCAACCCTATCGAAGGTGTAAAGTATGACCTATCAGTCGCGATTTGGCGGCATTACCCGACTCTACGGAAACGATCGCCAGCAAATAATTGCTAATGCACATATAGCTGTCATTGGCATCGGCGGCGTTGGTTCCTGGAGCGCTGAGGCGTTAGCAAGAACAGGTGTTGGCGCCATAACACTGTTCGATCTGGACGATATTTGCGTGACCAACACCAATCGGCAAATCCACGCATTAACCAATACTATCGGAGCAGCAAAGGTCGACGTGATGGCTGACCGTATTCGCGATATCAACCCGGATTGTCAAGTGCACGTAATAGAAGACTTTGTGACGCCGGACACGGTAATGACCCACCTGGATGGTAATTTTACCGGTGTCATTGAAGCCACGGACTCCGTAACAGCGAAAGCCAGTATTATTTATTACTGCAAGCGCAATAAAATTCCTGTCGTTACGGTAGGTGGTGCGGGTGGACAGGTAGATCCGACACAGATTACTTGCGGGGATCTGGCGAAAACCATTCAGGACCCCCTTGCCGCAAAACTCCGAAACCTGTTACGCCGTCAGTATGGATTTTCAAAGAACCCCAAACGAAAATTCGGTATCGACTGCGTTTATTCAACCGAACAGCTTCGTTACCCGCAACCAGACGGTTCCGTGTGTTTCAATAAATCCATGGAAGATGGCAGTACGCGTTTAGACTGCGCCTCTGGCTTTGGTGCATCGGTCGCAGTCACGGCAAGTTTCGGTATGATCGCCGCTGCCAGGCTGATAAATAAGTTAACCGGGGTATAGAAACTCGACATTTCGTCGCCTGTCACGCACAATCAATAAATAATAGAAAAGCGGAACGAAATAAATAAAGGAAAACCGCGGATGAAACAACAAGAATTAGAAACACTTATGACGGAAAGTGCACAGGATGCCGTCGGAACAAGTCATGAAATTTTTCAGATTGAACTGGATTACAGTGCCGACAGCATCGCACTTGTAGACGACCTGTTATTGGCGTTTGTTGCTCAGTATCACGACCAGGCCCTTGAAGACGAAGCTGTGTTCACACTTTGCAATATATATGGCGCTTACATTGGTGAGGTCATGCGGGCTTTGGTCGGTGGCCAGTGGCGTTACGACACTTCCGATGAATCAGCCCCTTTCGTAGTGTTGGATGTAGGTGAATATTCCTACGCGTTTGCCGGCATATGCTACGAACGCCTGGTAAATGACAGTGCGGTTTCGGTCAAAGCCTACTTTGATCAGGCGATTGCTAACAACACACAATAACGTCTTTAGACCTGGCGTTACCCGGCAAGTTTACTTCGAGGATGACGGCGTTACTGCTTCAGGCAACCGCCGCCAGTCTTCGATCATAATCTGCAAATACTGACTTTTTACTAACATGTAAGCCATTACACACAGCGCAATGAAAATCGAGCCGTAATACACATTAAACTGCCCGCCCGTTTTCACTGTCAGCATGCCCATGACGGTTACCTGACAGCCAATGCCCAACCAGCACAAAGGCTTAAGCCATTTACGCCAGGTTAGTCTTTGCTTTTTCCATAACACGCTGCGGAAACTCGTCAATAAAAAGGCAATTGCAAAAGGCATCGCAGCCAGAACTTGCCATACCAACCAGTGGCTGTGCACAAAAATAAGCTCGAAAAGCGTATCTGCTTCTCCTGGCAACGCGCTGATCATCAATATCAACAGGACATCACGTGCACCAAATGCCAATAGTCCGTACCACCAGGTTGGCGGCAGGACGACACCGGCTTCGTCGTAACAATGAAGGGGTAACGCTAATCGCAAGTCATTACCCTATCGCTTTAGAAAAGTGAAAACTGGCAATGGGCATACCATGGGAGAAATAGAAACCGTGTGCCCGGGTTCGCTGAGTACCCGAATCCAGATGTAATGATTCACATCCCAGCGATGCTGCATGTTGCTGACACGTTGTTAGTAACCTGTCGCCAATACCCTGCCCCCGACAAACTTCATCAACCACCAGATCATCGATATACATGTGTTTGCCCCAAGCCAGTTTTTGTCCGACAACAAACCCGGCAACTCCTACGACAACACCGTCCACACTAGCAATCGCAAGGCGATAACCGGCCTGCCACTGTTGTTGAATTGCTCTATTTAATTCTTCAATTGTGAACTGAGGGCGCAAGTGCTGCATGACGCGGCTGAC
>NZ_CFIDRX010000219.1:0-6530 GCF_984433645.1 Marisediminitalea sp. | reverse complement strand
TGGCCATAGGGTGAGACACGTTGAATTTGCCCAAGCTGCTGGCCATGTGAACAACAGCTGCTGGTTTTGCTACAGGCGCAGGCTTCTCTGCTGGTAAAGCTGGCGCTTCAACTACTGGCTCAGCTGCCTCAGGCTCACTGGTTTCAGCAACTGGCTCTGCTGTCGCAGGCGCTTCGGCTTCTTCAGTTTGAACTGATTCAACAGGTGCAGGTTCTGCTGATTCTGATTCTTCTGCAACAGGGGCTTCTGCCTCGCTTGCCGCTTCTGTTGATTCAGCTTCTACAGGCGCAGTTTCAGTGGTTGCTTCAACAACCTCTGCCTGGGGCGCTTCAGACTCAACAGCAGCTTCAGGTTGTGTTTCCTCTGCTACTTCCGCTTTCTCTACTTCCGCAGGCGCTTCCGGAGCCTCAGGGGCTTTCTCTTCAGCAACAGTGGCTTCAGCCGGAGCGTTGTCTGCATCCAGATTGATTTCTACCTGCTTAGGCTCAGACGCAGCTTCAGTTGATTCTGCGCCGCTTTCAGGCATATCAAACTGTAGCTCATCCTGTTGCACAGCTGGAGTGGCTTCTGCATCAGCTTCAGGTGCCTTGTCTTTCTTGCGACGCTGGCCAGCTGCGCGAGCGTGACGAGGTGAGCGACGGCTGCGGCTACGTGCGCCTTTTTCCGATTTCGCTTTGTCTTCGTCAGACTCAGTTTGTTCGCTGCTTTCAGCTTCATTTGCTACTGCCGGTGATTCAGCGTCTTTCGCTGTTGGTGCAGCTTGCTCAGTAACAACGGCTTCTGCCTGAACAGGTGTGTTAACTGCGTTCACTTCAGCAGCGTCCTGTTCATTGCTTTGCGTCGCTTTCTCGGCAACTTCAGCTTTAACAGCATTGGCTTGTTGTGCTTTTACGTTCTCGTCTTGCGCGTTGTCTGAAGCTGCAGATTGAGCCTGGTTGTTCTTCGCTCGAACACTGCCTTTCATGTTACGACGCTGGCGACGTTCTTTGACCACTCTTTTCTTCTCGGTAGGCTGTTCCGACTCATTAGTCTGAGCAGTTGCATCTACCGCATTGGTGTTGTCAGCGGCTTTATCCGACTGAGGCTTACGAGAGCGATTGCGACCGCGGTTATTACGTTCGTTACGATCCTGACGCGGCTTGTTATTACCAGTAGACTCATTTTTGTTGTCTTTCTCTGGCGCATCTGTGGCCTTGTCGTTGGTGTTCTTACGACGGTTTTTGTTGTTGCGCGGATTACGACGCTTGTCGTTCTGACGCTTGCGATTATTCTGACCACTGTTACGGCCTTTTTTCGGCTCTGGCTTAGGCGCTTCTTCTTCGCTGCTGAACAACTTGCTCAACCAATTGCCAAGTGCGGCGAATAAGCCGGGTTTTTCTTCTGCTTTAGCTTCAGGTGCCGCTGCTGGAACTACCGGTGCCTGGGTAGGCGCAATCAGACCTTTTAACGCGGGTTCTTCGCGTTTTACTGGCGTTGCTGTACTGGATTTAGTTTCCTCGGCTTCTGCTTCGGCCAGTTGCACGTTGTAGCTGGCATCTGTGATGACATCGTCGGTGCGGTGACGAACGATTTGATAATGCGGCGTGTCGAAATTTGGATTAGGAATGATCAACAGGCTGACGTTGTGGCGTTTCTCGATATTCTGAATTGCTTTACGCTTTTCATTCAGCAGGTAAGTGGCCACAGGTACAGGCAATTGCGCTTCAATCTGACCTGTATTGTCTTTAATACTCTCTTCTTCAAGAATACGCAAAATCGACAGAGCCAGTGATTCAGTACCGCGGATGGTGCCGTGACCTGAACAGCGAGGACATACATTGTGTGCAGACTCACCCAGAGACGGACGCAGGCGCTGACGAGACATTTCAAGCAAGCCGAAGCGCGAGATGCGGCCTAATTGAACGCGAGCGCGGTCAGGGCGTACCGCTTCTTTGATTCGGTTTTCTACTTCACGTTGGTGACGCACTGGTGTCATATCGATAAAGTCGATAACGACCAGACCACCCAGATCGCGCAGACGCAATTGTCGTGCGATTTCGTCGGCGGCTTCCAGGTTAGTGTTTAATGCAGTTTCTTCGATATCACCGCCTTTGGTTGCACGGGCAGAGTTGATATCGATAGAGGTCAGGGCTTCGGTTGGGTCAATAACAATTGAACCACCCGACGGCAGGCGCACTTCGCGCTCAAACGCCGACTCGATCTGACTTTCGATTTGGTAGTGACTGAACAAAGGCACATCGCCTTTGTACTGTTTTACGCGGTTCGCGAAGTCCGGGCGAACCAACTGAATGTGTTGCAATGCCTGTTCGTAAACGCTGGTTTTATCAATCAGGATTTCGCCAACATCGCGGCGCAGATAATCGCGGATTGCACGAACAATAACGTTACTTTCCTGGTGGATCAGGAACGGGGCAGGACGCTCTTCCGCTACTTTGGAAACTGCTTCCCAATGGGTCAGCAGTACGCGTAAATCCCAGTCCAGTTCTTCATAAGATTTGCCAACACCCGCGGTACGAACGATCAGGCCCATGCCATCTGGCAGGTCTAATTTCGATAAAGCCGCTTTCAGGTCGGTACGCTCATCACCTTCGATACGGCGAGAAATACCGCCGGCGCGAGGGTTGTTTGGCATAAGTACCAGGTAGCTGCCTGCCAACGACAAGAAAGTGGTTAACGCCGCGCCTTTCTGGCCGCGTTCTTCTTTGTCGATTTGAACAATAACTTCCTGACCTTCCTTGATCACATCTTTGATGTTAGGACGGCCTTCAAGCTTGTAGTCTTTAGGGAAATAAGTTCGGGCAATTTCTTTGAGGGGAAGGAAACCGTGGCGTTCAGCGCCGTAGTCAACAAAAGCCGCTTCCAGGCTGGGTTCTACGCGAGTGATTTTACCTTTGTAAATATTGGCTTTTTTCTGCTCGTGTCCAGGACTTTCGATGTCCAGATCGTACAGGCGCTGCCCGTCGACCAAGGCTACCCGCAACTCTTCTTGTTGAGTTGCATTGATTAGCATTCTTTTCATTGTATCTAACTCTGTAATAGTGCTTACAGCCGCCTAGATACACAATTGTGTTGACTGTGCAAAACCTCACCGCGCAACCTCTCGTTGGGCGGGGATCATGTTGTACGTTGTATTACCCTTAGTTTTGTCCGCCAAAGCCTGTTTTCAGCTTGGTGTTCTGTCTGTTATTGGGTGTCGGGAACAACGGGCCCTGATTCACTTTTTCTTGGTAGGTACCGACGTTTACTTCTGAGAGTCAGTACACTTTTGTCAATTCAATTCTGTATTACTAAACGGCAAAACGATTTTCGCTCTTATCGTGATAGTTGTCGAAGCGGGCAAGTGCCATCGCTGCGTTCTTCCCTCATTGCTTTCATGATTCACTTACGGATTAACCGTTACACATGAGGACATCACGAAGTGTTGTTAAACTTTTTTAGGTTTAACGTTCATTATTTTAACATCGCGCGAGACAGTTAATTTGAGTGTCGTTGCAGTTAAAACATTAAGATTATCGCACCAAAGTTCGAAAATAGGCAAGTAATACCGATTAATACTGCGAATAAAGCCTGGTTTCGGCCAATCCGCAGGTTAAAAAATAGCCATGTTGACCAGGCTTACAGTCATACAATCAGTAATACGAAGAAAGTTTAATTAAATCGCTTACGCACCGACAAGCGATAGGATAAAATGCCGCCGCATGAACACATCGAATCAATCTCAAGTGCACAATCAAGTCCAGTTTATTGAAGCCGAGCCCGATCTCGCGGGGCAGCGCATCGATAACTTCTTACGCACACAGTTAAAAGGCGTACCTAAAAGCCTTATTTACCGCATTCTTCGCAAAGGCGAAGTCCGGGTAAATAAAAAGCGGGTAAAGCCTGAATACAAATTACAGCCCGGCGATGTTATTCGCATACCGCCGGTGAAAGTCAGCGAAAAGCCAGAAGCACCTTCACCAAAGCTGAACAAAATTGCCAGTCTGGAAGAACACATTCTGTTTGAAGACGACCATCTTATAGTTTTCAATAAACCGTCTGGTTTGGCTGTTCACGGTGGTAGCGGGTTGAGTTTTGGCTTAATTGAAGGATTAAGGGCGCTGCGTCCTCAAGCCAAATTTATGGAGTTGGTGCACAGACTAGACCGTGATACGTCGGGGTGTATTCTGGTAGCTAAAAAGCGCTCGGCGTTGCGTCATATGCATGAACAGCTTCGCGAAGGCAAAATGGATAAGCGCTATCAGGCATTGGTAAGCGGCGCATGGCCGGAAAATCGGTTTAAGGTAAAAGCGCCGCTGCAAAAAAATGTGCTGCAGTCGGGTGAGCGATTGGTGAGTGTGTCAGAGCAGGGTAAACCGTCTGAGACGCGCTATCGTATACTTGAACGTTATGCGCAGGCGACCTTGGTTGAAGCGTCACCCATAACAGGGCGTACTCACCAAATCCGTGTGCACTGCCTGCACGCTGGTCATCCGATTGCCTGTGACGATAAATACGGCGATGCCGGGTTCGATCAGGCCATGCAGAACATTGGGTTAAACCGTTTGTTCCTGCATGCTGCCAGTTTGCGTTTGTTTCATCCTAAAGCCGAGCAGCCTGTTACGTTTCACGCACCGCTGGATAAGGTGCTAACCCGAACATTAGAGAGTCTCAATGAAGCAGTATGAATTAATCATTTTTGACTGGGACGGCACGCTGATGGATTCAGCAGCCAAAATTGTGCAGTGTATGCAACAAGCAGCCAGGCATTGTGAGGTTGACGTACCCAGTGATGAAGCAGTTAGCCATATTATTGGGATCAGCCTGAAGCCCGCTATTAAGCAACTGTTCAATACCGACGATGACCACCTGGCCGAGCGTCTGGTACTGGCTTATAAAGAGGTCTATCTAGGGGTAGACACCACACCCTGTCCGTTGTTTAACGGTGTGGAAACGATGCTAAGTGATTTAATGGCAAAGCAACGCACCCTGGCCGTTGCCACGGGTAAGGCGCGAAGAGGCCTTGAGCGAGCCTGGCGTCAAACTGGCACCGGGCACTACTTTACAACATCGCGTTGTGCTGATGAGGCAGAGTCTAAGCCGTCGCCGGATATGCTGTTACAGTTAATTGAAGAACGCGGACTAACACCTGCTCAGGCGCTCATGATTGGCGATACCACCTATGATATGCAAATGGCGCAGTCCATTGGCATGGACAGGGTAGGGGTAAGCTACGGCGTGCATGCACAGGTGCACCTGGAAAAACACAAACCCAAAGCCATTGTGCATTCAATAGCAGAGTTGCATGAGGTACTGACAGCATAAGGGCTGTCAGTGTCTTATATCAGTCGCTTTTGCAGGTAACAGTGTTTAACGAAGCACAATACTGGCTAAATCAATCTGCCATTTAGCCAACATATCCCTCAGCAGCATCACCGGCATACCAATTAACGTATTGGGATCGCGGGATTCAATGCGTTCAAACAGCAATACGCCTTTTCCTTCAGACTTAAAGCTGCCAGCGCAGTCGTAGGGTTGCTCACTTAACAGATAGCGCTCTATTTGTGCTTCGGTTAGCTTTTTAAAGGTCACCTTAACGGTTTCACATTCTGTCAGCGTTGCATGTTTAGCGTTATGCACCAGACTCAGCGCGGTGTAAAAGGTAACAGTATTCCCTGAACAGAGTGTCAATTGCTCAATGGCGTTGGGCAAATTACCCGGTTTTCCCAGCGTATGCAGTTTGCCTGTTGCATCGGTTACCGCAGCAACCTGATCGCCACCAATAACAACGGCATCCGGGTAGTCCGCCGCAATTTGTTCAGCTTTGGATTGAGCAAGGCGGCAAGCCAGGGCTTCCGGTGCTTCGGTGTCTCGCGGGGTTTCGTCTATCGACGGTGAAATGCCCGGTAATTGCAGGCCTATATTGGCCAGCTGCGCCAGTCGGTAGCGTGATGAAGAGGCAAGAATGAGTCTTGGGTAAGATTTTTTACTCATAAATTCAGTCGTTTAGTTTATTATCGTTATAGTAGTCCGGTGGTGAGCGGTCACCCCGGTTTATAGCAATAGTGTAGCGGAATTTAAGCGCTGGTTTTAGCTTTTTAACGTGAAATTGGTTGCCTTACCCGCTCAGAACCAGTGTAAAATTGCAGTCAGTCCGAATATTAGTGAAAAAGTCCATTAATCCTTTGACAGTAAAGGGTTGACGCTATATTATGCGCGCCCTATGCAGAAAGTGAAATTACCTTACCAGATCGATCCTGTCAAAAGCGCGTTAAAACGTTCCGATTATAAGGGCGTGTTAGCCGTCAAAGATATGGAACGATTAGTCGGTTCAGTTGTCAGTTATGACGAGTGGGTCGAAGTGGAAGTGCAGTTCAAAAAAGACGAGCAGGGTCTTACTGTTTTCCACGGCACACTGGATACTAAGGTGGCACTTATCTGTCAGCGGTGTAATGAGGCATTCGATTGTCCACTTCACGTAGAGTTTTGTTACAGTCCAGTGCAGGGACAACAAGACGCAGAAGCATTACCCGAAGCCTATGATCCGGTAGAGG
>NZ_CFIDRX010000218.1:0-6552 GCF_984433645.1 Marisediminitalea sp. | reverse complement strand
ACACCGGTCACTTACAAAGTCATAGCGGTATTAAAGCGTGCCGAAGGGGTAGATGTGTATGACGAGCATACTAACTTCACGCCCTTCTCTATTAAATAAATGCTACCCCACCCGGTTGCACCGGGCTGGGGAGTGCTTTATTACAGTTGAAAGCGCTGAATTTGCCCGTGTAAGGTTTCAGCCAGCTGACTGAGCTGTTCGGCGTTGGCGGCAACCATCTCAGTGGCTTCATTCACTTCACTGGTTACCGACATAATGTGTTTAACATGGGCGTCGATATCGCCGGCAACTACCGTTTGTTCTTCGGTGGTTTGTGAAATATCTTCTGTCATGGCATGCACGCTGTGCATATCTGCGGCCGTACCGGCCAATACCGATACGGCATGCTCTGTGAGAGCGCGCGCTTTTTCAGCCTGTGATTCGCTTTGCTCCATAGCCGTAACAGAACTGTCCACACTGGACTGCAACCGCTCAATGGCCTGACGTACCACGTCGGTCGAGGTGCGGGTACGTGAGGCCAGCTTGCGAACTTCATCAGCCACCACAGCAAAACCGCGACCAGATTCACCGGCTCTGGCTGCTTCAATGGCCGCATTTAACGCCAGCAGGTTGGTTTGCTCGGAAATACTCTCTATTTCAACCATGACCTCAGCAATTTGCGCGGTGTCTTTTTCCAATGAGCGCAACCGTGAAGCGGTGTTGCCCACTACGCCAGACAGCGCCCCTACCATAGACTCAGACGCGTCCAATTCAGTGCGACTTTCGTGGACCCGTTCATTAACGGTATCGCCCAGCGTGGTTGTTTTGGCACTTTGCTTACATATGGCGTCGATGGTCGCCAGCAGGCTTTCAACCCCGGTGTGCATTTGGTGGGTAACATTGACCTGATCGGTACTGCCCTTGTGCGACTGTAACGAAGCGGCCGACAATTGCTGAGCGCTGCCGTGCAGTTGTGTTGCAGACGATGACAACTGATGAATTAGTGACACCATACTATCGAGCATGGTATTCACCGCTTTACCCATTCGCCCGAGCTCGTTGTCGGCCTGATACGTTACCCGGTGTGACAAGTTTGCAGCTGCCATGTCATCAATAACCGCTTCGATTTCGTGCAGTGGAACCACTATTGAGCGCACCAGCCACAAAGCAATCAGCAACAAAAGCGAACCAATGATTGCAACGCCTCCAAGGCTGTAGATGAGATCCTGTTTTACCGCACTGTGAATATCGGCCAGATACACGCCGGAACCAACGACCCATCCCCAGGGGGCAAAGGCCTTTACATAACTGATTTTGTCTTCAGCAACAGAATCACCGGCTGCGCGCCACTGATACTCAAAAAAGGCGCCCTCGGACTGCCCCGTAGTGACCAAAGCAGACATATTGGAAAACACGGTAACGCCGTCTTCACTTACCGCATTGGCAAAATTTTTACCCCTGACGGCAGGCTGCTGACCATGCCCAATCATGTCGACGGACTGATTCAATACAAAGAAATAGCCATCCCTACCAAACTGCTGTGCATTGAGCACTTCCAGCGCCTGTTCCCGCGCTTGCGCTTGAGTAAGTACGCCCTGCTCGGCACGTTGATAGAAATAGTAAATCTGACTGGTGGCAGCATCCACCAAATGCTGCAATTGCTGCTTTTGGTGTTGTACCGCATCACGATATTGGCTGCGTAAATTAACGGTTTCCAGTGCCAGCATCGCAAGCAATGACAATGACAGTAAAACGAGTAGACGAGTCCTTACAGACCAGGATGTTGCAAGCATAACTTCATAAATTCAATAACTTATGAACAGCGAACCTACATGAAAATAATTCCCATTTCCAGAAATTTTTATAAAAAAATATACATTAATAGAACCTTATAAATAAAAAGTATTAACTTTTTACCGGCGTTTTTCATCGGATTGTGCGTATCTGTTTTAAGCGTGGGAATGTGAATTATGACCAGGCAGCACGGGCGTAACACGAGGAATAGCAGGTGTGTTCGACCTTGCACAAAATGTTGCTAACAAAGACAAATATGTGCTGCTGACGCCAAAAAAAAGCGCCGCTATTTTGCAATAGCAGCGCTCACTCAGCAGGACTTAATTAAAACGTAGCGTTGAAATTAATTGCAGTAGTGCGAGGTGCACCAATCCAGGCAGCACCTGTAGCAATCGTGCCCAGGTAGCTTTCGTCCATCAGGTTGTTAATGGTCAGACGAATGTCAATTTGCTCAATGCCGGATACTGGTTGTTCCAGCGTCGCACCCAGATAGAAATCACTCACTGAATAAGCATCAACAGTAAACGACCCGGCAGAGCGATCACCCACGTACTTGGTAGACAGGCCTGCACTGTATATATCGCGCTGATAGTCGAGGCTGATGACCGCCATGTCTTCCGGCGTACCGATAACCTGCTCTCCTTCTGATCCCTCATCGGTATACTCAGAGCTGTTATGGGTGTAAGACATGTAAACACCAAAGGAATCGGTGACCTGATAATCCACTGCCAGTTCAATACCGTCTGACTCAATACCACCGTCATTGATGTAACCACCAGCAGCAGATTCAAGGAAATCAATACCGCTCACATCTTCGTTGCTAACAAAGCGGATACGATTTTCAAAGCTGATGCTGTAGTAGGTCAGGCTGGCATTCAGGCCGGGCATGGCATAGCGAATACCTACATCGATGTTTTCTGCGGTTTCTGGCTCGACTTTGCTTAAGTCGGCGTCGTCACGCTCCAGCACAACATCTTTAATGGCCGCGTAGTTTTCTGCGTAACCGGCGAAGACTTCTACGCCTTCAACAGGCAGCGGCGCTACTACACCAGCCGACAGCAGGACATCTGAGTCTGAAGAAACAGCGAGGTTATTCGCGCTGTCAAAGCGGTCTTTCTTTTCGACATCTACATTAAATTGTTTAGCACCCAGGCGAACTTTCGCTACGTTGAAATCCAGTTCGTCTTCGACATAGAACATCAGGGTTTCTACCGGGAATTCACGGCTGTACTGGATCCAGTATGGCACGTGATCAAACTCATAACTGACTTTTGAGTCGATGATTTTTTGCCAGCTACGTGTTTCTTCACGGTTGTAGTCTTCATACCACATACCACCGCGCAAGGTGTTTTGCATATCGCCAATCATAGTTGTCCATACCGCATCAACGTTGATACCCGCGCGTTGTTTTTTATAGTTGGTATGGCGATACGAACTCACCGGAATTGCATTATCCGGGTAACAAGCCGGATCATATTCTGCGCCGCCACCGCCGTATGGAAAGGTCAGAGAGCTGGCACATCCCTCTTCCGGCGTGAGTGCCATACCATTGGCATCGACAAAAAAGATTTGCCCGAGCACTGAGCCGCCCATCGCCGTGTTGCCGTGAACCAGTTCAGAATGGCCGTTTGTGCCATCGTCCGTCACATCCACAATGTAAGGTGGGATCCAGTCACCGCGGCCTTTGTTGTCGTGGTAATACGCGTTGGCTTTGACTTCTACATCGCCGAACGTCATGTTTGCTTCCAGATAAGCGAACCAGTTTTCACGCAAGGTAGACCAACCGCGGCGGTATGACTGGTCGATATACGGAATACCCGACCAGTCAGAGGTTAGCTGATCCCACTCCGGGTTTTGCTCGAACTGGCTCAAACCATAGATACGCTGGTAATTATCTTCATGGCTGTCGTCATAAGACAAATACGCTGTGATATCCATATCGTCCAGGTAGCTGACAATCTTTGCCGCATAGTGATCGCGATTGGCTTCGCCAACTTCGTCCATCCAGTCGTTGTTATTCTGTGACGACAAGCTCATCCACGCATAGGTGTTTGGCGCGATTTCGCCCGTTTCCAGTCGTACATATGTCTTTTGCGCACCAAAGTCGCCGGTTGTTGCACTTACTACCA
Organism: Marisediminitalea sp.; assembly: GCF_984433645.1. Taxonomy (NCBI): domain Bacteria; kingdom Pseudomonadati; phylum Pseudomonadota; class Gammaproteobacteria; order Alteromonadales; family Alteromonadaceae; genus Marisediminitalea; species Marisediminitalea sp. Next base: position 2,650 of record NZ_CFIDRX010000218.1, on the reverse strand, counting down.
GCTGTTCATCCATACCCGGGTTTATGGTCGTGAAGTTCAGTGTTCCGCCAAGTGCTTCGTTCGAGCGTGATGCCACATCCGCCGTACCCTGAGATACCTCAACCGCACGCAGGTTTTCGGTGTCGATGTAGCGATTGGCTTTTGCGCCCCCGCCGTAGTTAGAGTTACCGTTAGCAATGCCATCTACCGTAATACCAATTTGCTGCTGGCTTAAATCAACCTGAAAGCCACGAATTGAAATACTCGTAGACCAGTCATCGGAGCCGAAGGTATCACCTTCGTTAATCAATACGCCAGGCAGGTTGTCTACCGCCGCTAAGACGCTGGTCAAGCTGGTCTGCTGTTTCAGCATTGGCTCATCTGTGGCGTTATTTGCGTAGGACACGCTACGGCCGATAACCGTCACTTCTTCGATTTCGTCCGGTACCTCTACGGCAGCTTCATCTGCCTGCACGGCAGTGCTAGTGGTAACAGAAAATGCGCTGATTACTGCCAGTGCCAGAAACGAACGCTTAGGCATCATTGTGGTGTTCATGTGTGTTCCTTTAGCCATTATTTGAATAGTGATGGCGCGATAGGCTAGAGCCGCTGAATGACAAATCCATGAACGAAACTTGACCATTCGGTGAAGGAATAATGACAGTTAATTCATTGTGTTACTGTCACATTTGTAAATAAAAAGTGAAATTTTTCTGACTAATACCGACGCGTTGTATGGCAGACGGTAAGTTGAACGTATTGTGAACAAGGCAAGCATGAAGAAGAAAAGTCGGAGATGGCCATAAGCCGGGTTCTGTTCTCTTTCGAGTGGTAATCATTCCTCTAGGCCAGCAATTGCTCACTGGCTCAAGCAACCTACCCGCTCCCCGTGCGGGCCGCACGTATAGGGAGCCTATTTGGTCTTGCTCCGGGTGGAGTTTACCATGCCACAAACTGTTACCAGTTGCGCGGTGCGCTCTTACCGCACCCTTTCACCCTTACCGGCGCCGAAGCGCTTAGGCGGTTTACTCTCTGCTGCACTGGTCGTCGGCTCACGCCGCCCAGACGTTATCTGGCACCCTGCCCTATGGAGCCCGGACTTTCCTCCCCTTTCGCAAGCGAAAGCAGCGATTACCTGGCCATCTCCGGCGCGCATGATACCGCGTTTACCCAATAATACCAATCGGCTTATTCACAGAACCTCTTTCTAGTAGCGTCGCCTTAATTGTAAAGAAAAAATTCTAAGCATAACGCTAATTAATTCAATACGTTAAACAATATCCAGATTTAGCAATGTGATTTTTTTGTAAATTTTTTAGGGGGATTTTTTTACCTTGCTTCGTCTTTACTCCTAAGCAGCAACTCACCCTTGCTGTGCCGGTGCTGACTTGACCGGCAATTTGTTGTGTAACCCGTGCTTGTGCGGCCAATGGGCATTTTCTCCCTGGTTTTACGCCCATTGGCCCGCTGGTCGGCTTCCACAGGATCCACACAATCGTCAGGACAGAGAACATAACATGTACAACAAAACAAAAACCGCCTGCGCAGTAGCAGCCGTGCTATCCACTATGGTGGCATCACCGCTGGTACTGGCCCAGGACGCCGCCCAACAAGAAGTTGAAACCATTGCTGTAACCGGTATCCGCTCATCTGTTGCCAAATCCATGGACGTCAAGCGCAGTTCTGCTGGCGTGGTAGATGCAATCAGCGCAGAAGACATTGGTGACTTCCCCGACACCAACCTGGCTGAATCCCTACAGCGTATTACCGGTGTGTCTATCGACCGTTCAGGTGGTGAAGGTCAGTTAATTACCGTGCGTGGTTTTGGCCCGCAGTTTAATACCGTGTTGGTTAACGGCCGCCAGATGGCGTCGGAAAACCAAAGCCGTGCATTCAGCTTCGATACCATTGCTTCAGAACTAGTTAGCAGCCTGGACGTACACAAAACGTCTACAGCCACTATGCAGTCTGGTGGTGTGGGTTCAACCATCAACGTAAACACCGCGCGTCCGTTCGCATTAGGCGGCTTCAAGGTCGCTGGCAGCGTGAAAGGCGTGTATGACGAAAACAGCGAATCGACGACACCGCAACTGTCGGGCTTAATCAGCAACACCTTCAACGACGACACCTTCGGCGTGCTGCTGGCGGTATCGCATCAGGAGCGTGAAACCCGCCTGAACCAGGCGCAAATTGACGGCTGGTTGGAAAACGTCGGTGTACCAAACCCGGTAACCGAAAGTGGCGAAGCGTGGGATGGCAATGTGTTCTCACCGCGTAACTACGACCACAAAGTGACCTTTGAAGACCGTACCCGTACCAACGCTAACCTAGTATTACAGTACGCGCCTAGCGATGACCTGGTGATCACGGCTGACGCGCTGTATTCAAAATTTGATGTGGAGTCCAATGCCACGTCTTACGGTCACTGGTTCACTGCGCCGAATATTCAGGGCGTATCCGATGACGGTAGCCTGTTCGATGCCAATGGCGATCGCCTGAGCCCTACCGTTGATGCTAACGGTACGGTTATTGACCTGTACCAGGAAGTGGGTCTGGCGACTGATATGCACGCCAAGACATTCGATCGTCTGACCGACACGCTGTCTCTGGGTCTGAACTTTGATTACCAGTACAACGACAATCTGAACCTGAAGTTTGATTTAAGCCATTC
>NZ_CFIDRX010000217.1:0-6586 GCF_984433645.1 Marisediminitalea sp. | reverse complement strand
TAATTAATTGGGTACAACTGATAGTGAGTATGGATGTGCTGGTCGATGCATTCAGCCAGTGCAGCAGGTGTGTCTGGCACGTCGCTAATCGGGGCTGAAAAATTAACGGTAACGCGCCCTTTGTACCCGGTGATCCCCTGAATTATACTGGCGATGTCTTCCATTTCAGCTTTTTCATAGCCGCCAAGGTGTTCGCGGTGATACAACTCCGTGGCTTTCGCGATATCGCAAGGGTCGTTTTCGTATGAAATAGCAACCGGCACAATGCGCAGTGATTGCATGTAATCGCTGAACGACTGCTGCTGGGATTTACCGTGCATATAGAACATCTTCAAAATAGCCGGATCGGTCTTGTCCAGTCCATCTTTGGCGCGTCCCTCGCGCTGTGCAATCCAAATCGAGTGGCCGTCATCCAGCGAGTGCTTGATATAACCCGACAGGGTGGTAAGGGCTTTTAGCAGTTGTCTTGGGGCTTTCGCTGAACGGTTCACGATAAAGCCTTTATTGAGCTTCATCAGCTCCGTGACGCTGGGCTTTTTCAGCAGGTTGTCACCAAATGCAATACGGGCAGTCGGGAAGCCGGATTGGTGAAGTGCGTAATTAACCAGCGCGGGATCCATGGCAATGTCACGGTGGTTAGACACAAACAAGTAAGGCGTGTCTTTGGAAAGCTGTTCAACGCCCTTTATGGTAACACCGTCAGTGGTCTCATGCAGCACGCGGCTTAAATACACTTCAACTTCTTGTTGAACCTGCTCAACCGTATTGAGCCTGCCCCATTTGCGTTTCAATAGCAGTTTCACCACTGGGCTTAACAGCGCTTTAACCCATCGGCTGCTTTGTCTGAAGCGATGGTTAACAATGGCAGAGATGAATTCGGGATCATTAACCAGACGCTGGATTGCGGCCGGGATTTCGTCGTCGTGGTAGGCGCGAATGGCCTGAAAAGGATCGTTTGGGTTAGTCATGGTTACCGCATAGCAATGAAAACAAACCCCGGCAGGTGTCTGCCGGGGCCATTAGTCTACTTCTCTATCCCTGCTAAATGGAAGAAAAACGCGTACTCTTTCGCAGTTTGTTCATAACGCTTAAAGCGTCCGGACGCACCGCCGTGACCTGCTTCCATATTGGTAATGAACAACAGCAGATTGTCGTCGGTTTTCTTATCACGTAAACGGGCTACCCATTTCATAGGTTCAAAATACTGAACCTGTGAGTCGTGCAGGCCGGTGGTGACAAATAGGTGCGGATACTTCTGCGCTTTCACCTGATCGTAAGGTGAATAAGACAGCATGTACTCGTATTCTTCTTTATTCGCAGGATTACCCCATTCAGTATACTCACCGGTGGTGAGTGGAATGCTGGCATCGCTCATTGTTGTAACAACATCGACAAAGGGCACGTGCGCAGCTATACCGGTGTAGAGTTCCGGCGCCATGTTAGCAATAGCGCCCATTAGCAGTCCGCCTGCACTACCGCCTTCAGCAAAAATACGATTCGGATCAACGTATTTCTGCTCAATCAGACCTTTGGTAACGTCGATAAAGTCGGTAAAGGTGTTCATTTTGTTACCCATTTTACCGTCTTCGTACCATTCGCGACCGAGCATCTGACTACCGCGGATATGTGCGATAGCAACCACAAAGCCACGGTCCATTAACGAAATCCAATGAGACACAAAGGTGGGATCAATGGTCGAGCCATATGAACCATAACCGTATTGAAACAGCGGATTCGTGCCGTTTTTATTGAATTTATCTTTGCGATAAACCAGTGACACCGGAACCTGTTTGCCATCGCGAGCCGGCAACATCACACGCTCAGACTGGTAGTTGGATGCAACAAACGCATCCCCCACCTTGTTTTGTTTTAACAGCGTACTTTCCATGGTTTCCAGGTTGATATCGAACGTACTTGGCGGCGTGGTAAGCGACGCGTAGTAAATGCGTACTGTATTGGTGTCTACCTGGGTATTACCTGAAAAGTAAGCCGTGTAGATGGGATCTTCAGTGGGGATGACATAGCTTTCGCCGGTCTTCAAAGACACCGCGTTCAGGCTGAGTATGCCGTCTTTCTTCGCTTTATAAACTAGGAAATCCTGCAGTAGTTCAATGTCCTGTATGAAGACGTCCGGATCATGTGCGATGACTTTCTGCCACTTACTCTTATCTGAGGTATTGGCGGCATCCACTTTCATAATACGGAAGTTCTTTGCATTGTCGTTGGTCAGGATGTAGTAGTCATCACCGTGCTTAGCAACAGAATATTCCAGGCCTTCTTCAATAGGATAGAAAGGCGTGGGGGCTGCTTTAGGATCGCTGGTGGCGATCAGGGTCATACCGGTTTTCTCGGTATTGTCATGACGAATATAGATGACTTCACCATCTTTACTCATGCCCAGAGAGGTGTAGAAGGTGGTGTCTGTCTCTTCGTAAATCAGTTCATCGTCGGTTTGCGGAGTACCCAATACGTGGCGATACACCTTTGAGCCCAGTAATGTTTGTGGGTCGCGGTCTATGTAATACAGGGTTTTATTGTCTTTCGCCCAGTACACCTGTCCGGTGGTATTGGTAATTTCGTCGCTTAACAGTTCACCGGTTTCCAGGTTTTTAACCTTTAGCGTATACATGCGGCGGCTTACGGTATCAACGGTGTAAGCCAGCAGTGTATTGTCTGGTGAGGCTTCGTAGCTGCCAATACTAAAATAGTCATGACCCTTGGCCATTTCATTGCCGTTTAACAGGACTTCATTGGTACCGTCCAATGTTGCCCGGCGAACATAAATAGGGTATTCGCCATCACCTTCGTACAGTCGCTGATACCAGTAGCCGTTCTCTTTTACCGGTACAGACGCGTCGTCTTTAGGAATGCGTGCCACAAATTCTTCGTAAAGCGCTGCTTGTTGTTTTTCCAGCGGTTTGAGTACGGCTTCTGCGTAACTGTTCTCTTTCTCCAGGTGGCCAAGTACCTCGGGATCTTCGCGCTCGTCGTCGCGCATCCAGTAATATTCATCATTGCGGGTGTCACCGTGAGCGGTCATTTCGTGAGGCACTTTTTTCGCTACGGGTGGGGCTACTGATGTGGTTAAACTCATTGGCTCTTTTGCGTTGATCTGTTCTGTCGATGCTTGTTTGTCGGAGCAACCGGCGAGCATGAGGCCGATGCTAAGCGTAAGCAGTGTTCTTTTCATTATTGTCCCTTGCCGCGAGGCATGCTTGATTGAAGAGGGTACAACATAGCGTATCTGTATTAACGCTGCAAAGGTTGTTGCCCGGTAAATCGTAACCAGTTGCAAACTGCGGGAGTGAAGGCGAAAATCACAGCAACCTCCCGTTTTTTGTTATGGATAGCATGTTCGATTTACTCACCGCCGGCGTGTTAGAGCCGGTTACTGCGCTGGGCCTTATTTTGTTAGCGGGCTTCACTTCGTTTGTTACCGGTGCAATGGGTCTGGGAGGCGGTATGTTGTTACTGGTGGTAATGGCGTCCACTATGCCCATTGCTGCATTGATTCCGGTGCACGGCCTGGTGCAATTAGGGTCCAATGCCAGTCGCTCGGTAATGACTTTCCGACACCTGGATCGCACCATGTTTAAGTACTTTGCGATTGGCACTGTCATTGGCGCGGTAGTCGCGTCATTAGTGGTGGTGCAACTGCCATTGCTGCTTATTCAACTGGCGATTGCGGTATTTTTGTTGCTGGTGGTGTGGGGCGTTAAGCCGAAACAACGGGAAACCTCGCCATCGGGCAGTGTAGTCGCGGGCGCGTTCACCACGTTTCTTTCGATGTTTGTTGGGGCAAGCGGTCCAATGGTGGCCTCTGTGGTTTTTCGCAATGGATACGACAAGCTTACGCATACCGCTACCTTTGCAACTTGCATGACCTTTCAGCACAGTTTGAAGGCGGTGGTATTTACGTTCGTTGGCTTTGCTTTCTGGCAATGGTTACCACTGGTGGTGGCTATGATTGCCAGCGGCGCTGTCGGCACCTGGCTGGGGCTAAAACTGCTCAACAAAATCCCGGTAGAGAAATTCAAGCTGCTGTTTAAAATTATTCTGACGGTACTGGCACTGCGTTTGTTGTATCAGGCTGTTATGAGTCTGCTTTGACTACCTGAATCGTCACAGTCAGGTTTGAAAACGAATTGCCTCAACACCACCCAATTTCGGTTTGGCAAATAAAAAGCCCTGGAATTTCTGAATGCCTATATGTTGCAGCCATAGCCATTCGTCCATTTTTTCTATGCCTTCTACGATCAGCGGAATGCCCAGTGTCGTTGCGAACTCCATAACTGCGTTCACAATGGCCTGCCTGGGGCCGTGCTCGTGAATATTGCAGGCAATGGCCCGATCCAGTTTGATTTTGTCGGGTAGGAAATCGGCCAATACAGATAACCCGGCATAGCCGGAGCCAAAGTCGTCCATAGCAACCCTTATGCCTTTTGCCCTCAGGGCTTCTATGGCACTCATAAAGGCATCGCCTTCATTGAGGATTTCGTTTTCTGTGACTTCCACAATAAGTTGTTGCGGTCTGAGTCCGTAAGTTTTTAAGTAAGACAGCAGGTAGTCGCCGGCGTCTGGAAACTGGGTAAGGGCGCCAGGCATGAGGTTGATGGAAACCGACTGACTGGGTTGTAGCATTTCACTCGCCATAGCGATGGCGTATTGTTTGGACGTCAGGTCAAATTCGTAGCGCTTTGACTTGTCTAAATCCGCTAATATTTGCTCCGGGTAACGTCCACTGTTGTCTCGTAACAGCGCTTCTATTGAAGAAATACGGCCTAAATGGGTGTCTATGATGGGTTGGAAGGCGAATTGATACTCACTTTGTTCGTCTAACTTTGCAGCTAATGGCGATGTATTAATCGCTCTGTGTAAGTCCGCTCGGTGCGCCTCTGGCAAGCAGCCTCGCCAGCGGCCGTTGGCGAAACTGTTGATAAGGCCGTACACCTGGCTGTCACGCTTGAGATAAATATCATCAGGTAGCCAATAACAGGAACGGTCACTTTTGAGAGTGAGGGTTCTTAAGTTCCACTCGCCGAAGTCACGTTGTGATATTGGATGTTCACAAATCTTAACGATATTGTTGTGACGGGCGTCGGCCTTTATCTTTTCGAAAAGCGCCTGTACGTGCTCACCTGGTCCTTCAATAACCTGAAAAAAGTACTCGCCGTCGGTTAGCAGTAGACCGGTAATGGAATTGTCAGTATTAAATCGCAGTGAGTCTGTTTCGATTTGCGAAATTTGCTGGAATGCATCCGAATGGGTCGAACGACTTCGGTAAACAAGTTGCCTGAGTACTTTCATTTACATCACCTTCATACCACGGGCCCAGCAAAACGGGTTTAATCAATACAAACATAGACACCAGATAGGATCATTTCAAATAACTAGCTATGGTATGGATACAGAGACTAATTGCCCAAGCGAATGTTGTAACGCTGAAGCTTGCGGTAGAGTGTACGTGTGCTGACATCAAGCTGTTTAGCCAGCTCATCTGGTGTGCCTTCGTAGGTTTTGCAAATACGCTCAAGGTAGACTTGTTCAGCCTGATCAAGGGGCAATATCTGTTGGCTGACGTTTTCACCATCTGCAACACTGATCTCGCTCTTGCCAAGGATTTGCGGTGGTAAATCGCTGACCAGTATTTCATCATCATTCGCCATCAACGCTGATTGTTCTACCACGCTGATTAACTCGCGAATGTTGCCGGGGAAAGCATAGCGGCAGAGCGCATCGATGGCCTGTTTAGAAAAGTGCTTGTGGCGGTGTTCTCCGGCAGACAGAAAGTGTTTGCACAACATCGCAATATCAGACTGGCGTTCACGGAGTGCCGGGAGGTGAATAGGGAACCCGGCAATGCGATAGTAGAGGTCCTGTCTGAATTCGCCTTTCTCCACCATAGATAGCAGGTTTTTGTGACTGGCACATACCAGCCGAAAATCGGCTTTTTTCTGTTTTAGGCCACCTACTGGCCGATAGCACTGGGTTTCCAGTAAACGCAGTAATTTAACCTGCATATTGAGCGGAACGTCACCAATTTCGTCGAAAAATACCGTGCCGCCATTAGCGACTTCAATGAGTCCTTTTTTTGCATTTGTTGCCCCGGTGAACGCGCCTTTTTCGTAGCCGAAGAGTTCTGACTCAAACAAGCTTTCGTTTAGTCCGGTGCATTCAATAACCACAAAGGGCTTGTCTTTGCGTCGACTGGATTCATGGACAGCCTGCGCGACCAGTTCTTTACCGCTACCGGTTTCGCCTTGAAGTAACACCGCAATTTCAGACTGGGAGGCGCGGTTGATTCGATTCAGCATGGCTTTAAAGGCATCAGACTGGCCAATCATTTTGTTGGTCTTTGAATCAGCTGATGCGTAACTAATACGGTCGAGAATTTCCAGAAACCCCACGGTCATGCCATCCTCATCGCGTACCGGTTTCATCAGAATATCGCAGTAAGTGCGACCTGCAGCGGTATTGTGAATATGTACAACACTGCTGGGGCGAAGGGTTTGTTTACTCTGGGTCAGCGGGCAATCTTCGCCGTGCTTATCACAAGGCCCGAGGTTGTTGTGTGACACGGCGTAAC
>NZ_CFIDRX010000216.1:0-6639 GCF_984433645.1 Marisediminitalea sp. | reverse complement strand
GCATGCTTTAAAAAAGCAGGGCATCACACATATTGCCACTATCCAAACTTCTGAAGAAAACAAACCTGAATTAAAAGCCGACGTTGAAAGTGCCGGTATGCATTGGTTGTGGCTGCCGTTTAATGTGTCTGATATCTTTGTACAAAACGAAACGGAAAAAGCCTTTTTACAGCAGTATTTGCTGGAGGTGTCACAAACCCTGAATGAAGGTGGGCGGGTATATTTACATTGCGATGGTGCCTGCGAGCGGTGTCGTTTATTTCTTTTTGCCCTGTGTATTCACCTTAAAATTCCCGCCAGTAGCGCTTACGCCATTGTACACAGCTTTGGTGGAGAGAAGGCCAACCTGTTGTCGAGACGCGAACTGCAGCAAGCGGCAGCTATTGTGTAGCTAGTCCGGCTGAATTACCTGAATACCCTGACTTACACAAAGCTGCGTGAGGGTTTCAATGGCCGGTGCAGGTAGTGCAATTTGCATGGAGACCTGCTCTGCATAGTCACATTCTTCGACAATGCCCTGTTGCTCGGTGACGATATGTCGCACGAACTGCTCGTGTCTAAAGTCTGCTTTAACCAGTAACTTACTCAGTGTTACCTGTTCCTTGAGCGATAGATTTTCCATTACTTGTTGCGCGGCAGAAGAATAAGCGCGCACTAATCCGCCTGCGCCAAGCTTTATACCGCCGAAATAGCGGGTCACGATGATTGTGATATCACCCACGCCCTTGTGTTGTAACACATTCAGTATCGGTTTGCCGGCAGTGCCACTGGGCTCGCCGTCGTCAGACATTGCTGCACTGGTGGGAGAATGCGGATTCCCCAGTAGATACGCCCAGCAATGGTGGCGGGCATCAGGGTATTCTGCACGTTTTGCTGCCAGGTACTGCATCGCCGTTTCGCGATCTGGTGTGCAGGCGGCAAACGCAAAAAATTTACTCTTTTTAACTTCGAAGAGTACTTCTAGTGGTGTGTCTGGGACGGGGTATGACATAGTGCGCGTAGTTTACATGTAATTGATTGCATGTGGTACTTTTGGGTTTTTATCTACTATCCGTCGTCCCGAAGATCCCGGAACAAGTCCGGGATGACGTTTATCCGGGATCTATCAAATCGAAGTGCAGAAGGTGGGTGTTTATAGATCGCGGCCTTTTTATTAGTTCCCGGGACAAGCCCGGGATGACAGTGAGAGGGTCGTCCCGGAATCGCGCAGCGTATATCCGGGATCTATCAAATCGAAGTGCAGAAGTTGGTTGTTATTGGATCGCGGCCTTTTTGAAAAGGTCCCGGAACAAGCCAAGGTCCCGGGGCAAGCCCGGAAGGTCCCGGAACAAGTCCGGAAGGTCCCGGAACGAGTCCGGGATGACGGTTGTTTTATCCAGTAACTGTTGTAGCGAAAAAAGCGAAGCGCTTGTTCCTTTCCGTCGTCCCGGAATCGCGCAGCGTATATCCCCATCCGTCGTCCCGGAATCGCGCAGCGCATATCCGGGATCTATCAAATCGAAGTGCTGAAGGTGTGCTGTTTTTAGATCACGGCCTTTTCGTTTAGGTCCCGGAACAAGCCAAGGTCCCGGAACAAGTCCGGGATGACGGTTGTTTTATCTGCCATCTCTGGGCCGGGATGATGTTTTACATACGGCGTTTGTGTGCCATGCACTCTACTTCAAGCATGGAGCCCATGGCGAGGCCGTCGACACCGAACGCGCTGCGGGCGGGTAGGGCGCCTTTGGAAAAGTACTGTACATAGACTTTGTTAAAGTCAGGCCATTGGGCGATGTCGTCTATCATCACCGTACACTTGAAGATATCTTCCATATCCAGGCCGATACTGTTAAGTGCGGACTTGATATTTTTCATAACCTGGTGAGATTGCTCGGTGATATTGTCGGCGAGCTGTCCGTGTTCATCTGCGGCGATTTGGCCAGACAAATACACAATGTTGTCGACTTGTGTGGCGAGTGAAAATGGCATATCCGGATTAGGGTGCGGGTAGCGTTTTAAACCTGCAGTCGCGGTCGCGCTGAGGCTCATAATTAAACACATCAGGGTTAACTTAACGAAGTTCACCTTGTACTCCTGTCGTTATATTTTTTCTGTTTTTAGTGCGGGTACGTTGCGCTAGAGACAAGTACACCGCCTGTGTTACTACTATGTTTGCTCAGGGGGGGCTAAACAACAAGTTTATACCGGGCAATTTGGGCCAAACGACCGAATTTTGCGGTTATTCGCACCTGACTCAAACTGTCAGGTGCGAAGTGGCTCAAAGTTGGATTACACAAGTTTATTGTTTGTTGTCGTATCGCGCTTCGTATCGGAGCACTTTGCTATTGGGATCGGCAATCACTACATCGAAGGGGGTAACGGTTATGGTTTTCGGTGACGTGATATCCAGCACTTGTACTTCGCCATTCACCGATACTTCAAGAGGCATTGGGAAGGGTAAGTTTTGCGGGCTGTTCCAGCTAAAGGTCACAGTGTCTTCGGTGCGTGTTTCAACCAGTTTTGGTAGCTTGGGCTGATACAAATACACGTCGAAAAACCAGCTTAAATCCTTGCCGGTACGTCGATTAACTATCTCGATGAAGTCCTGGGTATTGCGGTAAATAGTGGTGAAGTTACCTGGTTTGGGCTGGTCAGTGCCATAAACAAGCTCGCGCACTGCGCTGAAAAAGGCGTCGTCGCCAATCAGGTTTCGCAGGGTATGCATGATCCAGGAGCCTTTGTAGTAAATATCCAGTGCCGGGCCGACACCGCGCTCGTAAACCTGTTCCACTTCCATGAGTTTGTTAGACACGATGGGGTGGGTATTAATGAGCCCTTTACGCTGATTGTTCAGGTAAGTCATGTAGGCAACATCCCCCGACAAATACTGAGCAAACAAAGGTTGCATGTAGCTGCCGAGTCCTTCGTGGATCCACATGTGATCCCAGTTGTCGTTAGTCACCTGGTTGCCGAAATACTCATGGGCAAATTCGTGTTGCAGCAGCCAGTCGAAACCGAATTCGTCTTTTTTGTACTCGTTGCCATAGGCATTAATGGTTTGGTGTTCCATACCCAAATGCGGGGTTTGCGCCACGCCGACTTTCTCATTACCAAACGGGTACGGCCCAATCATGCGCTCGAAAAACGTCAGCATGGTGGGGATTTCGTCGAACAGTACTTTTGCTTGTTGTTCGTTGCCCGGGAGGTGGTAGTACACTATGGGGTAAGTGTTGCCATAGATGCTCGAATAGGTGGTTTCGAGCTTTTCGTACGGCGCAATATTCAGAGCAATACCGTAAGTGTTGTGAGCCGAGCGTGTTTGCCAGTGATACGTGCGCGTGTCGCCATTGTCGGTAACATCAACCAGTACGCCATTGCTGGCCGCGACCAGAGGCTTGGGCACCTGAATATGTAAATCGGTCTGATTGGGTTCGCCGTGTGGCTGGTCTATGCAAGGCCAGAAAAGGTCACAACCTTCTCCTTGCACCGCGGTTGCCAGCCAGTTTGCGCCATCGGGTGTTTTTTCCCACATTACGCCGCCATCCCAGGGGGCGCGTACCGGAATTCGGGGTTGCCCCTCGTAGCTAATGGTCACGGTTAACGGCAAAGTCACTTCTGAAGATGGTGTGATTTGCAACTCGCCACCCACGTTGCGGTACTGTGATGCGGCTAGTGATTCGCCATTTACCGCAACGCTATTAACCGTAAAGACACTGTCTAAATCGACGGAGAAAGCGCTTCTGCTGCCTTCACCTTTCAGTGTCAGGGTTGTTGTACCCATGAGAATTTTGTTGTCAAAATCGAACGCAAAGGTGAGGTCGGCATGTTCGACAGTGAGACCTTGCTGTAGCGGTGCAACCTGTCCACCGCTTTTTAAACTGTAGGGCGTAGACTCGTTAGCCTCAACGACATCTGAAGATTCTGTACTGCTGCAGGCAGACAAAGAGGTGATTGCGACAGCGGCGGCGATGGCCGTTAACTGTCTGATACGGGTAAAAACCATGGAACGTCTCTGTTGTTGTTATCTGTTCCAGAGTATACAAAATTGTTGTGTTAACAAGCTGCGGATAGGATCAACCCCCTAAAATATCTGGTGGAGGGCGAGACCTGCTTTGTATGTATATATGGCAGAGTAAATAAAAATCCCGTTTGAGGCGGCAACCTGAAACGGGATTTGTTTGTTATTCGAAAAGTTCGCCGCGGAGGTCTTCCAGGGTACTTTGCGTGTGCTCTTTGAGCAGCTTTTTCACCCTCTTGGCGTCTTTGTTCATCCAGGCATCAAAGATTTCCTGGTGCTCGCGATACGCATCGGCTTCGCGATCAGGTGGCTCAAGGTGCCTGCGAACATAGCGCTCTGACAGCAAATGCACCTTGGTCAATAACTCCTGGGTAATCTTTCGATTGGCCGGTGCGGTTAATGCAAGGTGAAATTCACGGTTTACGGTAACGGCTGCGGGGGATATTTCGTATGCCATACTCTGCAGGCGCTTGTAGATTTCCTCTACTTTTTGCTTGTCCTGTTCGGTTGCTTTTTTACAACCCTGAGCGGCGGCCTCGGGCTCCAGCGTTTGACGTAATTGAAATACGTCTTCGGCTTCAGCCAGGCTAATCGGGCGAACGATAAAGCCTCGGTTTGGGTGCGAAATCAGTAGTCCGTCTTGCTCCAAACGTGTAAGGGCTTCACGCAGCGGTATTTTACTCACTCCTAAGTCCTGAGAGAGTGCGTCCTGACGAATGGGTTTTGCCGGAAACATATCGTTGGCGAGGATACGCTCACGAATAATTTCGTAAGCTTGTTCCGACAGGGTTTTAACCACAATTGACATCTATAAATTACTCCTAAGGAGAGTTTGTCTATTATCTTTTTTGTTATCGGCGACTGTACGAATTTGTACGTTCAACACCATGTCATACAGTATACCATTTGAAAGTGAGTTACACTTTTATCTCGTTCGAACGATTGTTTTTCATACAGCGGTAAAGCATTTTTTTCAATATGAAGGGCATTCGTCGTGTTTACTGTTTCAACTATTGTAAATTTGCCCAGTGGCGAATCGAGCTGTGGCGTTAAATGAACTGGAGAGGGAGCGAAAAAGAAGTTATAAAACTTTTTGTCTAAAAAATAGACTGTTGCAGTTTAAAAATTATTCAAAGTGGAGTATAAAAGGCAACGGTTAACACCATGATATAAACGACAGTTACGCCGCAGTGAGAGGGATACCACAGACAGTGCCGGTGTTTTAGAAGAATAATTAGATAGACAAGCGTTGCTTTTATAGCGTTGTAGCGCGTGAATACGGGCGAAAACATATGAATCAAGCTTCCTGGCACACGATCGGGCCGTCCTGGCAGGATCGCAGCAATAAACTCAAGCAAATTATTGATATGCAAACCGCTATCGCTAAAGTCGGCATGGACTTGTCGTCGGTAATGCAACTGGTTGTAGAATATTGTTGTGAACTTATTCAATGCGATGGCGCGGCAATTGAACTGCGAGAAGGTGATTTCATGGTGTACCGCGCAACCAGTGGCATTGCGAATGCGCACTCCGGTTTACGTCTGCCTATTCACGAAAGCCTGTCCGGGTACAGTATTCAAACCGGCGAACTGCAGCTGTGTAATGATGTCGATTCAGACCCGCGGGTCAATCAGCCTGCTTGTAAAGCCCAAGGCATTGAGTCGATGCTGTTGATTCCACTGGCACATTCCAACGATATGGTCGGCGTACTGAAAGTCTTGTCCTGTCGCAAGCAGCATTTTACTACTGAGCACGCGGCGATACTGCGATTGGTGTCTGAGCAAGTCGCTGCGTCTTTGTATTTTTGCCATCGTTATGTGCCCGACAATCTGGTGCACCAGGCCACTCACGACAGCCTCACAGAACTAAAGAATCGTTCCGCATTTATGGAGCGATTACGCAGGGAAGTGCAGGTCAGCGACTGCAAATACGCGCATCGTTTTGGCGTCATGATTATTGATATGAACGGATTAAAACGGGTCAATGACGAACTGGGACACCGCGCAGGCGATACCCTACTGGCCGAAATGGCCCGGCGCTTACAAAGTGCTTTCCGACCCTCTGATTTAGTCGCTCGCATTGGCGGTGATGAATTTGGGGTGGTAGTGAGTAACCTGCAAACTGCAGATGCATTAAGCAAAGCAACACAACGGTTGCATAGCGCGTTAGTCAGGCCGCATGAATGTAAAGGGCAGAACATTCGTTTAAGTGCCTCAGTTGGCAGCGCTGTTTACCCTGACGATGCCCAGCAAATAGAACCACTCATTGAAATGGCGGATCAGCGTATGTATCAGAAAAAACGCGCTCACTATGAGCGTGTGCCCGCGTAATATTTTTCTACTGTTGTTGCGAATACGCTTTTTTTTGCATTTATTGTACCGAAGGGTAAAATATGCACATTGAAGCAGTAGCAGGACGATAATCGTGACAAGTGGCCGTAAACGTGAATTTGATGCAGAGATTGCCCTCGAAGCCGCCATGCAGGTATTTTGGCAGAAGGGCTATACTGGCGCGTCGCTGACAGATTTGATTGATAGCATGGGGATCAACAAACCCAGCATGTATCGCGCGTTCGGCAACAAGGAAGCCTTGTTTGTAAAAGCGACTCAGCGTTATCTCGAAACCCGCATGCAACCGCATTT
>NZ_CFIDRX010000215.1:0-6708 GCF_984433645.1 Marisediminitalea sp. | reverse complement strand
CGGATAAAGCTCATCCAGAATGTCCATAATGGCTTGTACTTTTTGTTGTTTGGTCAACGAACTGCTCATAAAAGGTACCGGTTCAACGCTATCGCTGGCTAGCTTTCTGCAGTGACACGCGCGCGCACGACTTTCTTCGGTGCGTTTGCGGCTGCTTTGTCGGCCAGTTTTTTATCAATAATATTTTTAACGGCAATCAGGAAGCCGAGTCCTAAAAAGGCGCCGGGCGGCAGGATTGCCAGCAAGAAAGGATTCTCCGGGCTAAACAGAGTAACGGACCAGTCTGATGCGATAGGGCCAAACAGACGATCAGCGCCATGAAGCAGCGTACCATTACCCAATATTTCGCGAAGTCCTCCCAGAATGACCAGCACCAGTGTAAAACCGACGCCCATCATTAAGCCGTCAAAAGCTGAGGTACCTAACGGGTTTTTGGAAGCAAAAGCTTCAGCACGGCCGATAATGGCGCAATTGGTCACAATAAGCGGAATAAAGATACCCAAAGCCAGGTACAGTTCATACGTGTAGGCATTCATGAGTAGCTGGATCACGGTAACAAAGGCGGCAATGATCATCACAAATACCGGGATCCGTATGGCTGACGTAACGTAGTGCCGAATCAGTGACACAGTCGCGTTAGAGCCTACAAGCACCAGTGTGGTGGCAATCCCCAATCCAAGTCCGTTAATGACGCTGGAGGTGACTGCCAGCAATGGGCACAGGCCCAATAGTTGCACTAAGGCGGGGTTATTTTTCCAGAGGCCCTCGAGCGTGAGTTGTTGATACATACGCACTTACTCCTGAGATTCTGCCGGGGCAGGGCAGTTAGCGGGTTGACTAAACAGCGTGGCCTGCTGTTGGTTCAGGTAGGCCAGTGTTTTCGCCACAGCACCAACGACAGCGCGGGGCGTAATGGTTGCGCCGGTAAACTGGTCAAACTGCCCGCCGTCTTTCTTGACTTGCCAGCGTTTGGCGTCTTCTGCTTTGTAGACTTTGCCGTTAAATGAAAGCATCCAATCACTGACCGCCATTTCGATTTTGTCACCCAGTCCGGGTGTTTCGGCATGGTCGAGTGCTCGAACGCCCAGTACCTCGCCCTGTGTGTTAACACCCAAAATTAAGTGAATGTTACCGCTGTAGCCATCAGGGGCCGTAAACTCGGCGGCTAAAGCCTGGTTCTCGCCGTCTAGCCGGGCACGGTAAATAGCATGAGAACCTCGTCCCAAGGTTGCATCATCAATCTGTAAACAGTCCAGAGCTAATTGATTATTGTAAAGTGTTGGTGGCACCACTTCGTTCAGGGTAGTGAGCAAACGCTTAGCCCTTTGCTCCGCAATCTTCTGTTCCGTACCGGCAAAAGTAAACGCAATTAATGCCGTTGTAACCACAGCAAATAAGGCTAGCAGGGCACCGTTTTTAATTATGCTATTTGGCATCAGGCGTCTCCTTCCCGCTGCTTTTGTTTAGCACGCTGTCCATACACCCTTGGCTGGGTGTAATAGTCAATCAACGGTACCGCCATATTCATGATGACGACAGCAAAGGCGATGGCGTCGGGATAGCCGCCGAAAGTGCGAATAATAACAATCCAAAAGCCAATGGCTGCACCAAAGACTAAACGCCCTTTTGGGGTAGTCGAGGCGGAAACCGGGTCGGTGGCAATAAAGAATGCGCCAAAGAGCACCGCACCGTTGGTCCAGTGGAAAAGGGCCGAACCGTACAAGTCGCCATTAATGAGCTGTAAAAAGGTCGCGGTAATTGCCACGCCTGCAATCAGAGATACCGGAATATGCCAGCTTATGATGCGTTGCTGGAGCAGCACGAGACCGCCGGCAAGGTAAGCCATTGCAACCCAGCTCCAGCCAGCGCCGGCTGCTTCTGTTATGCCTTGTCCAAACAATGGGTGTGAGAGTGCTTCCGTGTAAGTGTACCCCTGGCTCAATTGGGTTTTTACGTAGTCCAACGGTGTGGCCATGGTAAAACCATCGGCCCCGGCGCGTAACTGGGTTAAGTCGTACCCGGCCTGACTGAAGCCGGTAAATATAACTGATACGGCGTCGCCAAACGAAATGTCGTGCAGGGCGAGCGAAGAGGGAGGCAACCAGCCACTCATTGCTGCCGGAAAGGAGATAAGTAGCATGACATAGGCTGCCATTGCCGGATTAAACAGGTTAAAACCCAAGCCGCCATAAAGTTGTTTTACGATAGCGATAGCAAACCAGGTACCCAGTACGGTCATCCACCATGGCAGAAAGGGAGGAAGGCTGACTGCCAGCAACAGGCCGGTAACAATGGCGCTGTAGTCGCCAAGGGCCTGGCCAATCTCACGCTTACGTAGGGCGACAATGGTGGCTTCTGTTACAAGCGCGGTGATTGCCGCCAGTAACATTTGGATAATGACACCCCAGCCAAAGAAGATGACCTGAGCAATAATGCCAGGCACCATTGCGTACAGGACCCAGCGCATGACCTGATCGGTAGTGCGTCTGACATGCTGGTGGGGAGAACTCGATAAGGTTAACTTCATGCGTTATCTTGCTCCTGATCCTCACTGTTTTCTCGTGCTGCTTTTTTGGCTTTGGCACGAGCAACAGCGGCGGCAATTTTTGCTTTGCGCTGAGCTTCAGGGCTCAGTGCTTCGGCGTCTGCATCAGCCGTGTCTGCTGACGTATCCGACTGTTCTGCGTTTGCCGACACTTCTGGTGTTTCAGTCTCGTCTGTAGATGCTTTTTCTGAAGCTTCTTTTTTGGCTTTGGCACGAGCAACCGCAGCGGCAATTTTTGCTTTGCGCTGAGCTTCAGGGCTAAGAGCTTCGGTATCTGACTCAGCCGTGTCTGCTGACGTATCCGATTGTTCTGCGTCTGCCGATACCTCTGGTGTTTCAGTTTCGTCCGCAGATGCTTTTTCTGAAGCCGCTTTTTTGGCTTTTGCACGAGCAACCGCAGCAGCAATTTTGGCTTTGCGCTGAGCTTCCGGACTCAGTGCTTCGGCGTCTCCATCAGCCGTGTCTGCTGACGTATCAGACTGTTCTGCGACTGCCGATACTTCTGGTGTTTCAGTTTCGTCTGTAGACGCTTTTTCTGAAGCAACTTTTTTTGCTTTGGCGCGAGCAACCGCGGCGGCAATTTTCGCTTTGCGCTGAGCTTCCGGGCTCAGTGCTTCGGCGTCTGACTCAGCCGCGTCTGCTGACATTTTCGATGGTTCTGCATCTGCCGATACTTCTGGTGTTTCAGTCTCGTCTGTAGATGCATTTTCTGAAGCCGCTTTCTTGGCTTTGTCACGGGCAACGGCTGCAGCGACTTTGGCTTTGCGCTGGGCTTCCGGGCTCAGTGCTTCGGTATCTGAATCAGCCGTGTCTGCTGGCGTATCGGGTAGTTCCGCTTCGTCTGATACCTCAGATACTTCACCTTGTTGTGCCGCAGCTTTTTTCGCTTTCGCTCGCGCTATCGCTGCCGCAACCTTTGCCTTTCGCTCCGCATTGGCATCATGGCCAGCTGTGGTCTCTGGCGTTTGCGTGCCGGTATCCGATTGTGCTGACTCAGCTGTCTCGTTTGCACGTTGCGCTTTCTTTGCCTTGGCTCTGGCAATGGCGGCTGCTACTTTGTCTTGTTTGGTATCGGTGGCCGACGTGTCAGGCATTGCAGCGTCGGCTGCAGCCTGGTTTTCTGCTATTGGCGCTGATTGCTGAGCCGCTTTTTTGGCTTTCGCTCTCGCTAATGCGGCAGCGACCTTGTCTTTTGCCGGATTCGCACTGGTGTCTTCAGTTGCCGCTGAAGCCTTGTTTTGTTGCGCCTGCATAGCTTGTTTACGGGCTTCTGCAGCTTGTCTGTGCTTCGCTTCCCGCTCTTCTTTTTCGCGTTCCAGACGCGCTTTGCGTGCTTCAAAACGTTGCTTCGATTTTTCGGCTTTATCTTTTTCGTCTTTCTGAATGCGAATTTGCGATTTAGCTTTGCGGTAATAATGCACAAGGGGAATTTCACTTGGGCAAACATAAGCACAGGCACCACATTCGATGCAATCGAACAAGTTATACTCTTCGGCTTTATCCAGCTCTCCGGCTTTGCTGTGCCAGTACAGCTGTTGTGGCAGCAGGCTGGCCGGACAGGCATCTGCACACGCGCTGCAGCGGATACAGGCCAGTTCCCGCTGATTAATACGCAGCTCTTTCTTGGCCGGTACTAAAATACAGTTTGTGGTTTTAACAACAGGGACATCGACGGAAGGCAGTGTGAACCCCATCATTGGCCCGCCCATAATAACTGTGGGCGTTGCCTGTCGTTTGGGCTGATATTGGCCATGCGCTAATAGCGCTTGTATCGGGGTGCCAATAAGAGCCCATACGTTTTGCGGATGCTGAAGGGCTTCGCCAGTTAGTGTGACGACTCGCTGAATGAGAGGCTTGCCATACAAAATAGCGTCAGCAATGGCAAAGCAGGTGCCCACATTAAACATCATGACGCCGATATCCGCAGGCAGCCCGTCGCGAGGCACTTCACGACCAGTCAGCACCTGAATAAGCTGTTTTTCGCCCCCAGCGGGGTATTTTGTGGGTACGGACACAACACGAATATGCGGGCAGTCTTCGCACACTTTACTCAAAGCATCGAAGGCTTCAGGTTTGTTATCCTCGACGCCAATGATCGTTACTTTCGGTGACAGCAAGTGGCGTAAAATATCGATACCCTGCCGGATTTGCCAGGCGTGCTCACGCATTAGTCTGTCGTCTGACGTGATGTAGGGCTCGCACTCAATACCATTGATAATCAAAAACTCGACAGCTTTTCTGGCTGTCGATTTAATGTGAGTCGGGAAGCCTGCGCCGCCCATACCGGCAATGCCCGCATCGCAAATAGCAGCAACCAGAGATGACGGTTCTGCCTGGGTATAATCTTTTATCGGGTTCAGTGGTGCCCACTGTTCTTGCCCATCCGGCTTAATCACGACGCACAGCTCCGGCAGTCCACTAGGATGCGCTGTGGTGCGTTCTTCAATCGCTATCACTTCGCCCGAGGTCGGTGCGTGCACTGGTACCGTAAAAGGGTGCGGGCTTTGTGTCAGCGGTTGACCTTTTAATACCTGATCGCCAGACGCTACCAAACAACTGCCTGCAGTTCCAATGTGCTGACGCACCGGAATTACCAATGTCTGTGGTAGCGGCAAAGTACCAGTAGCAGATTGGTTAGATAAATGCTTGCGTCCGTCAGGGTGCACGCCGCCGGGGAAGTCCCAGAGCTTTTGTGAATCAAGACGTTGAAGTATTTGAGAAAAATCGTTTGGCATATCAGGAAATCACTTTCACCGGTATATCGCCTCGCGGCGTTTGTGCAAAGTCCCATTGCCAGGACGCCGTCGTAGGATTTACCGTGACCATATCAATGCAGTCTACAGGGCAGGGCTCTACACATAAGTCACAGCCAGTGCAGGCATCGGTTATCACAGTGTGCATTTGTTTTGCTGCACCAACAATGGCGTCGACCGGGCAGGCCTGGATACATTTAGTACAACCAATACATTCATCTTCGCGAATATAGGCGACCTTAGGCGCATTTTCTTCGCCGTGTGCGGCATCTAATGGCTTGGCCTCGACCCCCATCAAGTCTGCTAACTGCTTAATGGTCGCTTCGCCGCCCGGCGGACACTTGTTAATGTCGTCACCATTGGCAATAGCTTCAGCGTACGGGCGGCAACCGGGGTAACCACACTGACCACACTGTGTTTGTGGCAATACCTGGTCAATTTGTTCTACCAGCGGGTCACCTTCAACATGAAAGCGAATAGCGGCGTAGCCAAGTGCCAAACCGAATCCCAGTGCCAATAGTCCAAGGGCGAGTAGTGCTGCAATCATCATTACACTTTCACCAGTCCGCTAAAGCCCATAAAGGCAAGTGACATCAAGCCGGCGGTAATCATTGCAATGGAAGCCCCTTTGAACGGAGTAGGGACGTCAGCAGCGGCCAGGCGTTCCCGCATGGCGGCGAACAAGATCATGGCCAGTGAGAATCCTACAGCGGCACCAAAGCCATAAATTATGCTTTGAATCAGGTTGTGCTGTTCGGTCAGGTTTAGCAATGCAACACCCAAAACCGCGCAGTTGGTGGTAATAAGCGGCAGGAAAATCCCTAACAAACGATAAAGGGTAGGGCTGGTTTTATGCACCACCATTTCAGTAAATTGCACAACGACGGCAATAACCAGAATAAAGCTGATTGTGCGTAAGAAGGTAATGCCCAACGGCTGTAATAAATAGGTTTCCACCAGGTAGCTGCATACGGACGCCAGTGTCAGAACAAATGTCGTTGCCATCGACATACCTATGGCCGTTTCCAGTTTGCTGGAGACCCCCATAAAGGGACACAGA
Source organism: Marisediminitalea sp. (assembly GCF_984433645.1). Lineage (NCBI taxonomy): Bacteria > Pseudomonadati > Pseudomonadota > Gammaproteobacteria > Alteromonadales > Alteromonadaceae > Marisediminitalea > Marisediminitalea sp. Next base: position 350 of record NZ_CFIDRX010000215.1, on the reverse strand, counting down.
CCCAGGAATTTAACCAGTACAAAATTGTTGACTAACACAGTACTGATAAGAAGCAGGAAAAATTCAGTCATCGAGATTCAGTATTACCAATCAAGCCAGTGAATAAAAAGACAAAAGAGCGTATGCGTAATCGCGGTATTATCTCTTATTTTTCGCATAATTAAAAACGTATACTGGAAATTTGCGCTGACTGATCTATAGCTGATGTTGAATAGACAAAACAGCGTGTCAACTTTTACATTGGAAATTCGGAACTTGGAGATTTTACTGAGGAACTCAGTGTAATGGAGCCAGATTTGGCTCCCCCTCCCCGACTCGAACGGGGGACCTGCGGATTAACAGTCCGTCGC
>NZ_CFIDRX010000214.1:0-6719 GCF_984433645.1 Marisediminitalea sp. | reverse complement strand
ACGCCAAATTTAGCCATGGTATCCAGCGTGATGTCGATGTAGGGTTTCGATACCAACTCACCTTTAATGCTAATCACCGTGTCATCACTGAACAAAGGAGCAGACATCAGTAGTGCGGTCAAAAACTGACTGGAAACACTGCCGTCTACTGAGAGCTTACCGCCTTGCAGCGTTTTACCCGCTATATGTAGTGGCGGATACCCCTCGTTTTTAAGGTATTTGATATCAGCACCCGCTTCAAGCAAGGCATCAACCAGATCGCCAATCGGACGCTCTTCCATGCGAGGCTCGCCAGTCAGCGTGACGTTCACGCTGGATGCGGCCAGCGCTGCGCACAACGGACGCATAGCGGTACCAGCATTACCTAAAAACAGTTCCAGATGTTCAGCGTGATTAAACGCGCCACCTAGACCCTGAACAGTACATTCTGTTTTGCACTCGCTTAATTCGTAGCTTACACCTAGCTGAGTAAGCGCCTTTAACATGTGGCGAATATCATCACTGTCCAGCAGATTCGTCAGTGTGGTTGTCCCTTCAGCCAGTGCGGCAAGTAACAGTGCGCGATTTGACAGGCTTTTTGAGCCTGGTACGTTCACTTCGCCGTCTATAGACGTGACCGGCGTTAACGTTAACTGCTCTACTGTCATGCGTAGTGCTCCTCAAATTCACGCATGAATTTCACCAGTGCTTCTACACCTTCAACAGGCATCGCGTTGTAAATACTGGCGCGCATTCCGCCCACTGAACGGTGGCCTTTTAACGCCATTAGTCCGGCTTCTTTTGATTTCTCCAGGAAGACTTTGTCTAAGGCAGGATCAGCAAGATGGAACGGCACATTCATTATTGAACGGTTGTCAGGATGCACGTTATTGCGGTAGAACGACGAGTCATCAATAGCGCTATACAGCAAATCTGCTTTGTGCTGATTAATGCTGGCCATGGCTTCCACACCGCCCTGCTCTTTTAACCACTGGAATACCAGTCCGGCTAAATACCAGGAAAACGTAGGTGGTGTGTTGTACATAGAATCTTTTGAGGCCATCAACGCATAATCAAATATCGATGGCGTGCTCTGACGCGCTTTACCGATCAGATCGTCACGAACAATCACAAGCGACAGACCCGATGGACCGATATTCTTCTGTGCACCGGCGTAAATAACACCGTATTTGCTCACATCAATTGGCTTAGACAGGATATTTGAAGACATGTCAGCCACTAACGGCACGTCACCCGCCTCAGGTAGCCAGTCAAAAGCAATACCGTCAACAGTTTCGTTCGGGCAGAAATGTAAATAAGCCGCAGACTGATCTATGTCAGACAGTGCTGGCTTTGGCACGGTTTGAAAACCATTGTGCTCGGCCACCTGACCGATGATTTTAGCGTTGTTGTATTTGTTGGCTTCGTCTACTGCGCCGCTTGACCAGGAACCGCTTACCAGGTGCAACGAGGTATCATCACTGGTAGACAGGTTTAACGGCACCGCGGCAAACTGACCACGACCGCCACCTTGTAAAAACAGGACTTTGTAGTTGTCAGGTACCTTTAATAAATCACGCAGATCCTGCTCTGCCTGAGCAGCAATCTCGATAAAGTCGGCACCACGGTGGCTGACTTCCATGACTGAACAGCCACTGTCACGCCAGTTAATGAACTCTTGTTGTGCTTTGGCCATCACAGCTGCTGGCAGCATGGCAGGACCGGCACTGAAATTAAATACTTGTTTCATGAGCTTTCTTAAACACTGTTATGGAGGCCTTCCTGATCCGCCGGTCTCTGTTAGACCAACAAACAGCCAGGCTTCCCTGACGGCAAAAAAACAAGCGGCACATAGCCGCTCGTTCACCATTTATTGTCCTGTTGAATCAGGATTTATTCGTCTGTCGCAGGCTCATTATTATCACCGTCTGTTGCGGTGTTTGTGGTTTCCATTGCTTCACCATTTTCGTCAAGCTCTGGCAGGACTTCTTCTACTTCTTCGATACGCTGTAACGCCACTACATGCTCGTCGTCAGCAGTACGAATCAGTCGCACGCCCTGTGTATTTCGACCTACCGTTGATACTTCGCTAACGCGGGTACGAACTAAAGTACCGGCATCGCTTATCAACATAATTTCGTCGTTTTCGTCTACCTGAACCGCGCCAACAACCTTACCGTTGCGCTCAGATACTTTTATTGACACAACACCCTGTGTCGCACGGCTCTTCGCCGGGTAGTCTGCCAGTGGTGTACGCTTACCGTAACCGTTTTCAGTAGCGGTTAGAATAGCACCGTCACCTTTAGGTACAATCAGTGATACAACCTTCTGACCTTCCTGAAGCTTAATACCGCGTACACCGGTCGCAGTCCGGCCCATTGGACGTAGCGCATAAAGCTCCTCGCCTGTTTCTGGGTCCAGTTTTACCTCACCGGTTTCTGAGTCACGCAGTTTTTCGTTGAAACGAACAACCTTACCTTCATCAGAGAACAACATAATATCGTCATCGCCGTGTGTAATCGACACGCCAATCAACTCATCGCCATCGTTCAGGTTAACGGCAATAATACCGTTACTGCGCGGGCGAGAATACTGAGTCAGACTGGTTTTCTTCACCACACCATTGGCGGTGGCCATTAACACAAACTTGTCTTCTTCGAATTCTTTAATCGGCAGAATCGCGGTAATACGCTCGTCGTCTTCAAGCGGCAGAATATTCACAATTGGTCGACCACGAGCATTCCGGCTCGCGAGCGGCAACTGATACACTTTTAACCAGTACAGTCGACCACGGGTCGAGAAGCACAGAATATGGTCGTGAGTATTGGCTACCAACAGCTTTTCGATGAAGTCTTCGTCTTTCATCTTCGTTGCTGACTTACCTTTACCACCACGGCGCTGTGCTTCGTACTCAGTTAATTTCTGGTACTTAACATAGCCTTCGCGAGACAAGGTAACCACGACGTCTTCCTGCTCGATAAGATCTTCGATGTCGATGTCATGGCTCGCGGCTGTGATTTCTGTACGGCGCTCGTCGCCGAACTCGTCACGGATTTTTTCCAACTCTTCACGAATCACTTCCATCAGACGCTCAGGGCTGCCCAAGATATGCAGTAACTCTGCAATCAACTCAAGCAACGCCTTGTATTCATCAAGGATTTTTTCGTGTTCCAGGCCTGTCAGTTTATGTAAACGCAGATCCAGGATTGCTTGTGCCTGTTGTTCAGTCAGGTAATACTGACCATCGCGAATACCAAACTCTGGCGCTAACCAGTCAGGACGAGCAGCGTCGTTGCCGGCACGCTGCAGCATTTCTGCTACGTCGCCCAGCTGCCAGCCTTGTGATACTAATGCTTTCTTCGCATCAGCCGGGCTGGATGACGCTTTGATCAGGTCAATAACCGGATCAATGTTCGCCAGTGCAATCGCTAACCCTTCAAGGATATGCGCGCGCTCTCTGGCTTTGCGTAATTCAAATACGGTACGGCGGGTAACCACTTCACGGCGGTGAAGAATAAAGGCTTCCAGTGTCTGCTTTAAGTTGAAAACTTTGGGCTGACCGTTGTCCAGTGCCACCATGTTGATACCAAATACCGTTTGAAGCTGGGTATTGGCATAAAGGTGGTTAAGCAGAACTTCTGCAGATTCGTTACGTTTAACTTCAATAACAATGCGCATACCGTCTTTGTCAGACTCGTCGCGCAGTGCAGAAACACCTTCGATACGCTTTTCTTTAACCAGCTCAGCAATCTTTTCGATCAAGCGGGCTTTGTTAACCTGATACGGGATCTCGTTAATGATGATGGTTTCTTTACCGTTATCTTCGGTCTCAATTTCAGCACGCGCACGCAGGTAAATTTTACCACGACCGGTGCGATAGGCATCGTCAATTCCCTTACGGCCACTGATCATAGCAGCGGTTGGGAAGTCCGGGCCGGGAATGTATTCCATTAACTGATCGATACCCAGTGATGGGTCTTCGATAAGTGCAATACAGCCGTTAACCACTTCCGTTAAGTTATGTGGCGGGATGTTGGTCGCCATACCAACGGCGATACCCGAGGAACCATTAACAAGCAGGTTAGGTACTTTGGTTGGCAAAACCGCAGGGATCTGCTCGGTGCCATCGTAGTTCGGTACAAAATCTACCGTTTCTTTTTCAAGGTCGGCCAGCAACTCATGGGCGATTTTCGCCATGCGCACTTCGGTGTAACGCATCGCAGCGGCTGAGTCACCATCTACAGAACCAAAGTTACCCTGCCCGTCTACCAGCATGTAGCGCAATGAGAAAGGCTGTGCCATACGTACAATGGTATCGTATACGGCTGAGTCACCATGCGGGTGATATTTACCGATTACGTCACCGACCACACGGGCAGACTTTTTATAAGGCTTGTTGAAATCGTTTTTGAGTTCGTTCATCGCGAACAGCACACGGCGGTGTACTGGCTTTAAACCATCTCTTACGTCAGGCAGCGCTCGCCCAACTATAACGCTCATCGCATAGTCGAGATACGATGTTTTTAGCTCTTCCTCAATATTAATGGGGAGAATTTCTTTGGCGTTATCAGTCATAAACTGCTTGGTCCCTTATTATAAGTTTCTCGTGACAGGACAGTAATGTGACGTCCTTGCGTCATATTTCCCTTCCGACACGCATTTTGGGTCTTTTGATTAACCATTGAGTCTACCACCCAAAACAGCATTTATGTAGTGAATAATGTCGCGGATCGCAGCAAAAAAGCACGAGCGGACATTTTTTGTGCAATTACTCTTTGGCGATGAAATTTAGCCGTGAAGCAAATGTGGTTTTGAGGTATGTTGCGTTTCAAAGTACTTCTTATAAAGGTATTGGAAATCCCAATGTCATCTACTCAAAACGTTGACCAAACAGAAATCGACAAATTTTCGCAAATAGCTGAACGCTGGTGGGACCCGGAAGGCGAATTTAAGCCGTTACATATAATTAATCCACTTCGCCTTTCCTTTATAGAGACAGAAAGCGACGGTTTGTTCGGCAAAAAGATTCTGGATGTCGGCTGCGGCGGTGGCATTCTGGCGGAATCGCTCGCTCAACGTAGCGCAGATGTGACGGGTATTGATATGGCTGAAGCCTCGTTGGAGATAGCGCAGCTTCACGGCCTGGAATCTGGCATTAAAGTAGCGTACCACTGCACCAGTGCTGAGGCATTTGCAGCAGAACACGCCGGCAGCTTCGATGTTGTGACCTGTATGGAAATGCTGGAACACGTGCCCGACCCTGCCTCTGTGATCAAAGCCTGCACGGATTTGGTTAAGCCCGGAGGAAAAGTGTTCTTTTCTACTTTGAACCGCAATGTTAAATCCTACTTGCTGGGTATTGTCGCTGCGGAGTACGTACTGCAATGGGTACCCAAAGGCACGCATCAGTACCAACGTTTTATGAAGCCTTCAGAACTCATGAAGATCGCCGATCACGCCGGACTGATCCCACGATCGACGACGGGCATTCACTACGATCCGTTTAACCAGCAATTTTTGCTGTCGAATAAAAACATCGATGTGAACTATATTATTCATTGTGAGAAACCTGCTCTCTAACACAATATGTAGTGCTGTAAAATATAAAACAGCACTATATAGCGGTTTTTTATAAAAACGTTTTTTTCCGTCAAAAAAAATTTAAGCCGATCAAAAAAACGCAAAAATGCTTGCATTTATGCAAATGTCGCTAAGTTAGATGATAAACAGTTAGTCAACACTAACCAAAATATCTCTTGTGTTTGATCGGTGAATTAAGCACCAGATATTGGGTTGCAATAAAGGCAAAACCTCACTATCTTGTGGTTATCCGCACGTAGTCCTGTTCTGAGTCAGTTGAGTTTGAGGTCATCTGATCCCCCAGAACATTTGCGGATCGGTAGGATCAATCATCGATCCTACGGTAAGGAAAGCATTTAAAACAATAATTGGGCAATGCATCACCTGCCCCGCGACAAGCGCTAACAGACAAACGGCCAGTAAAAATGAATAACAATTTATCTGTCACCAAACGCAATGGTGAGAAAGAGCCCATTGATCTAGATAAAATTCACAAAGTCATCACTTGGGCAGCCAAAGACCTTCACAACGTCTCTGTTTCTCAAGTTGAAATCAAGGCACACATTCAGTTCTATGACGGCATTAAAACTGCTGAAATTCACGAAACACTGATTAAGTCTGCAGCTGACCTGATTTCTACCGATGCACCAGATTACCAGTATTTAGCCGCTCGCCTGGCGATTTTCCATCTGCGCAAGAAAGCGTTTGGCCAGTTTGAGCCGCCAGCGTTGTTTACGCACGTGGCCCGCATGGTGGACATGGGTAAATACGATCAGCACCTGCTGGAAGACTACACGCCAGAAGAATTCGCGGAAATGGATTCGTACATTGATCACTGGCGCGATATGAACTTCAGTTACGCTGCCGTAAAACAGTTGGAAGGAAAATACCTGGTTCAAAACCGGGTAACAGGCGAAATTTATGAAAGTGCTCAGTTCCTTTACATCCTGGTAGCCGCCTGTTTATTTGCGAACTACCCCAAATCTACGCGATTAGATTACATTCGCCGTTTCTACAATGCAGCTTCTACGTTCAAGATCTCATTGCCTACGCCTATCATGGCCGGTGTACGTACGCCTACCCGTCAGTTTAGTTCTTGTGTGTTAATTGAAACCGGTGACAGCCTGGACTCAATCAACGCAACAGCGAGTGCAATTGTA
>NZ_CFIDRX010000213.1:0-6738 GCF_984433645.1 Marisediminitalea sp. | reverse complement strand
GAATTTTCTGTTCCAGGTGCTGCATAGATCATGTTGCTTACTCCGGTAATCAATTATAAAAGCGTTGCCAGATTGTCGATTGCGCGGGAGGCATTGTTGCCTCCCACAACGGCATCGACGGCCGTAATACAAAGCTGCTTTCTGGCAATCAAGCAGCCTTAAAAATTAACAATGGCACCAACGGCAACAGTGTCTGCTTCTTCGGCACCCAGGATGCCGCTGAATTCGCTGGTTGAATATTCAACTGCGAAGGTCACGTTGCTGTTGTACGAATGGAACCACGCGGCTTGCATTGCTTCATGAGCAATGTAGTCAGCGTTCTCAACTTCATTTTCGCCGTAAGACAGGACAAAACGGTTTGCGTCCAGCGTGTAAGACGCTTGCAGTAAGTAGCCCTGACTGTCTAATTCGTTGTAATCAGTGTCATACATAGTGACTTGAGCCAGGCCTAATGCGGCTTCGGTTGGGCCAAGCAAAATACCGATACCTTCACCGCTGTAGCCTGATGCATGCAATGACACGCCACCAAAGCCCACTTTCACACCGTAAGACGTGCCCGTTGAGTCAACGTCGCCCATGGATGATTCAGAAGACTGATTCAGGAAGCCAACCCAGGCTGTTACTGAACCGCCGTCAAATTCTGTGCTGTAAGTCACCTCACCTTCGATACGAGGTACAGATTCTTCGCGGTCGGCGGCACCATTTACTGGTGATGGATCAACTAAAGCCACAGCGACTTTAAGACCACCGGCGAAGGTTGGAGAGGTATAGCGAATTTGAGAAGCCGGGAAGGGGTAGGTGTAACCTGAACCAATGTTACCGAACGATACGCCCTGGCCGTCAACCAGACCCAGGGTGTCGTTGACGTTGCCGTAACCAAGCAGAATTTCGTCAAGGAAGATGTTGCTGCGGTTAAACAGTGTAAAGTCTTTACCCAGCAAGACCTGACCCCAGTCAGCATCTAATGTGGCATAGAACTGACGTACGTCGATGCCGGTGCTGGTAACGCCTGTATTGGTGTCGTTAATGGTTACCCAAAACGATGAGCGGCCGCCGACTTTCATGTCGCCAACTTGTTTGCTGAAGCTCATACCCAGCCAGTTTGGCAGGAAGCCCATTTTTACGCGTGACTGTTCACGATCGCCATTTGGACCGCCATCAATCGATGAATTAACGTAAAATGTGTTAAAAGACGCGTCTACCGACACGGTTGCTACCTCTGCATCGTCATAAATGGTCACTGCGCCATTCGCTGAAGCCGCTGCAAGAGTAAGACAGGCAATGGATAGTGGTTTATACGCAAATTTCATGTTTTTCATGTGTAACCCTCGTTATATTTTTTTAAATTTTGCGCGGAGTAACACTTTTTTCTATCCCACTGTCACTCTCATCAAACGGTAGCGATTCGTTGCCGCCACTCTTTGGAATGAGTATTGTTTAGGCGAGGAAAATTGAGTACTCCACAAAGGAGCCTTTTGCGTCACACTTTAGTCGCCGATGAATGCTGGCCAAAAGAACTACTACCAAAGTGCTGGTTAAAACGGTGGGTTTTTAACTAGCTGTAAAGTGCTATTCTGAGCGCCCGTAAAGTCCTAAGAAAGGCACTGGCTTTTGCTGAGTTTGTTAACATAAAATGGTGACATCGCCAGAAATCACTAAGCCGGTTTATGAGTGTTGATTGATGTGTGCAGGACACCTGTGCAGACCAATTCACATTTATAAATAGGTCTATTATGAAAAAAATCGTTGTGGTTGGCGGCGGTGCGGGCGGTCTTGAGCTCGTAACCCGTTTAAGTAAAACCCTCGGCAAAAAGAAGCTGGCAGAGGTTATCCTGGTGGATCGCAGTCGCACTCACGTATGGAAGCCCCTGCTGCACGAAGTAGCTGCAGGCATCATCAACAAAGCGTCAGACGGCGTGGATTACCGCATGCACGCGGCTCAGCACCACTACCAGTTCCAACTTGGAAACATGAGTCATATTGACCGTGAAAACCAAAGCATTTATCTGGACCCACTTTACGATGATGACGGCGAGGAAATCCTGCCAGAACGTACGGTTGAGTACGATTATCTTGTGCTGGCATTTGGCAGTGTAACCAATGATTTTGGCACGTTAGGTGTAGCAGAGCATTGCTACTGCCTGGACTCGTTGGATCAGGCTGAGCGTTTCCACAGAGCCCTGTTAAATCAACTGCTTAAGATAAATCAGGATGGCGTGGACAAAGACAGAATCCACGTCGCTATTGTAGGTGCAGGGGCAACAGGTACAGAACTGGCTGCGCAGCTTCACCATGTGGCGAATCTCGCGCGTGCCTATGGTATGCCGGAGATGTCGGCTGAACGCTTGAAGGTATCGATACTGGAAGCCGGACCACGTATTTTACCTGCGTTGCCAGAGCGTATTGCCGCGTCGGCTCGCAAGGCACTGACCAAATTAGGCATTGATGTGCTGGAAGGAACACGCGTTGCACGGGTTGAAAAAGCAGGGTTTATTACCGCCGAAGAAACGCTCATCGAGGCCGATTTGATGGTGTGGTCTGCAGGCGTAAAAGTGCCTGATTTTATAGCAGATTTGAATATTTTTGAGCTGAACAGAGCAAATCAAATCCTGGTAACGCCGGAATTACAGAGTACAGTCGACAACAAGATTTTTGCGGTGGGTGACTGCTGTGGCGTGTTGCAGGAAAATGGCAAATGGGTGCCGCCGCGCGCGCAGTCCGCCCACCAGATGGCCAGTCTGGTGGCCAAAAATCTGGTCAATCTGTTTATGCATAAACCGCTGCAAACCTATACCTACACCGACTATGGCTCATTGGTGCACTTGAGTAAATACTCTACCGTGGGCAGCTTAATGGGCAAGCTGTCGAACAGCAGCATGTTTATTGAAGGAAGGCTCGCTAAGATGGTCTATATCTCTTTGTATAACATGCACTTATTTGCTGTTCATGGGTGGTTGAAAGGCGCGCTTATTTTGCTCACCCGAAAGGTGAGTAATTTGGTAAGTCCACGTCTTAAACTCCACTAAACTAAAAGGCCCGGTGTATGCCGGGCCTGCTTGTTTTCTAGCCTGCTATCAATGCACTGGCGGCTGCTTTGTGGCGTGAAATAAGGTCCGGTAAATCCAGGCCGTTGATTTGCCCATTAGTCACGCGCCATTCACCTTTTACCATGACATGTTCTGCTCGCTCTGCACCGCATAACAGCAGGGCTGCGATGGGATCGTGGGAGCCACTGAAACGCAGTTCATCCAGTCGAAAACAGGCTAAATCCGCGGCTTTGCCTTCGGCTATTTGGCCAATATCGTCGCGGCCTAACACAGTGGCAGAGCCGACGGTTGCCCAGCTGAGGACTTTCTCTGGGGTAATAGCCTGAGCGCCATATTTCAAGCGCTGTAAATACAACGCCTGGCGCGCTTCGTACATCAGGTTTGAGGCATCGTTAGACGCTGAACCATCTACGCCTAAGCCAATCGGCGCGCCGGCTTCAATGAGATCTAACGTGGGGCATATACCTGATGCCAGACGCATATTCGACACTGGGCAATGGCAAATACCTGTGCCGGCTGCACCTAAAAGGCGTATTTCGTCGTCGTTAAAGTGGATGCCGTGAGCTAACCAGGTACGGTCGCTTAGCCAACCCACACTCTCAAGATAATCAACCGTGCGCATGCCAAACATCTTCAGGCAAAACGCTTCCTCGTCGAGGGTTTCAGCCAGATGGGTATGCAAGCGAACGTCCTGCGCTTTGGCCAACTCTGCGCTTTGCTGCATGATTTCCCGTGTAACGGAGAATGGGGAACACGGGGCCAACGCAATTTGGATTTGCGCGTTTGGACCGCGTTCGTGGTATTGCTGAATCAGTCGTTCGCTGTCTTTTAGAATGGCTTCACCGGTCTGCACCGTATGTTGCGGCGGCAGGCCGCCATCGGCTTCTCCCAGACTCATCGAGCCGCGGGTGAGCATAGCCCGCATGCCCAGTTGCCTCACGACATCCACCTGAATATCAATGGCGTCGTTCAGGCCTTCCGGGAACAGGTAATGATGGTCGGCCGCCGTGGTACAGCCCGATAAGAGCAATTCAGCCATGGCGACCTGACTGGCCAAATGCAACGCTTCTGGCGTCAATCGAGCCCAGACCGGATACAGGGTTTGCAGCCACGGAAATAGTGGCTGATTTACTACCGGTGCCCAGGCACGGGTAAGGGTCTGATAAAAGTGGTGATGGGTGTTGATTAATCCGGGCAGAATAACCAGTCCTGAGGCATCAAATACCTCATCACAGGCAGTTTGCGGCTGCTTGTTGTTGTACAACAGGGACTCAATGACACCACCGCTGATCACTAATCCGGTAACCGGTTCGGCTGATTCAGGGGTGAAAATACAAAGGGGGTTTTTAATAAAAATGCGCTGAGTTGCAGGCATAACGATTCTCCATTCAATGTTGAGGTATGCCAGCTCAGTTATGCCCTGTCTGCTGATCCAGGGGAGTGTGTTGAACTCACTAATAGTGTACTTGATTGGGCGCTAAATTAAACCCTGAAAAACGACTTTGTGCGCGTTAATTAATTGTAAGTTTATTAACAATTTGGCGGTTGTCAGTGGCAATATTTAAGCGCGTTTTGCGGCGGTTTAAACCCGGAAAACTGAAGCCAAAAACAGCTGTTTGTAACATCTGATTAGCAAGTGTATTTCACTTTTTTAATTCGCCTGTATGGCAATCTGTCGCCAATTGATACCAAAGTACAGGTGTGTAAATCAGGTACCCCGGATGTCAGAATGTGTCGGTGGAGGGTTGGCTATTGCCAGCCAGGCGCCAACACTCAGAAACCAAATAATCATGCCGCTAAGGTAAGTGAATTCCAGGTAGTGGAATGACGAATTGAATAACACGAGTACTCCAAGCACACCTACAGCTATCCCCAGGATCTGCAGAATGGGGTGAAAACGTCGTTGGAATAGCAGGTAAACATTCATTAAGCACAACCAGACGTCAATGCCCCACTCAGTGCTGGCTCGCAATTTAATCAGTACCGAATAGATCGTCATGGTCTGCTGGGTAAGCTGTTGATGGGATTCGAAATGCTGCTGTAAAAACAGTTCGTTAGATAACGTCTCGATGGTAAACATAGCAATGTCGTGACACAAAGCCACATAGGCTACCAGCGTGCACAGTGTCGAGAATCCGCCCAGTGGCCGGGTGGTTTGCTTTACCAGCGTACGATTCAGAAATAAAACCGACAGACCCACTAACGGAAAGATAATAAAGTGCCATACGTGTAATAACACGCCGTATTGCTCAATAACCCGCAACCGGCCTTCGGGAAACACATAGATATCCGGTGCAATCCATTTCAGTGTGACCGCGCCAATAATGAAGCATGCTGCGCAAGTGAAAGCCGCGATAGCACCCTGTAGCTGAATTCTTCCCTGTGTCATTAACGCTGTCGCCGTGTTTTTTGCAAGCATTCAGTTTGCTCGCAGTTCATTTTCTGGCACATAATAAACCCAGACGGTCGTTTAGCCAAAAACAAGCAAGGAGTTAGCATGGTTGTTCAGGACATAAAAGCCTTTGTACCCTGCAAAAACTATGAGGTTTCAAAGGCGTTTTACGAGGAAATAGGCTTTTCATTGGCTTACGTAACCGATGATCTCACGCTCTGTGAAAGCGGTGAGTGTGCGCTGTTTCTGCAACGCTTCTATGAACCGGCGCTGGCGAATAATTTTATGCTGCAAATTTGTGTGGATAGTATTGAGCAGGCCTATGAGCGCTGTAGCAGGAGTCAGCACAAAACTAATCTCACAGAAGTCAAACAAGAGTCGTGGGGAAAGGTGTTCTATGTATGGGGGCCGAGTGGCGAGCTACTTCACGTCACTGAGCTAAACGAATACGCCAGATAGAAAAAAGCCGGATACTGAACGCATCCGGCTATTGTTATAAGCATGGTTAATGACTCGATTACTGCTTCACGCCTTCCACGTGCAGAGATAGTTCAACATGGGTCGATGCCGGGCCCAGGTTGTAGTCGATACCATAGTCTTTTAAAGCAATGGTCGTGGTGCCAGCGAAACCGGCGCGGTACCCGCCCCATGGATCTGCACCTTCACCAATTTTTTGCGCGTCAATAACGATAGCATTGGTTTTACCGTGCAGAGTAAAGTCACCATACACTTTTAATTTATTGCCACCCAGGTCTTCTACCTTGGTGCTGACGAATTTGGCTTCCGGGTATTTCTTTACTGACAGGAAATCACCGCCGCGTAAATGCTTGTCACGCTCAGCATGGTTTGAGTCGATGCTGTTGGTGTCGATGGTCACGGTAATGGAAGACGCCTCTGGCTTGGCCGGGTCGTAGCTGAAATTACCGCTGAAATCGTTAAAACGGCCAGTTAACCAGGAATAACCCAAGTGTTGAATTTTAAAGTTAACCGATGCGTGTGCACCATTGGTATCAATGACGTAGTCAGCGGCATTGGCAGCCAAAGATGACAATCCCAGTAATGCACCTATTACTAATTTTTTCATTTCACTCTCCTGTATTCTCAATAAAAAACGGTTTACCGGCGACGGCCCGTCATTTGCGACAAGGTGGCGTCCCGACTAATAAAATGGTGTTTGAATGCCGCCAAGGCGTGAATAACCACTAGCCCAATCAAACCGTATGCCGCGTATTCGTGAACTTCCCCGGCAATGTCTGATTGCTCGGCAAATAGCTCACCTGCGCCGGGCACAGTGAACCA
>NZ_CFIDRX010000212.1:0-6789 GCF_984433645.1 Marisediminitalea sp. | reverse complement strand
AAATAGCACACGCCATAGCCAATTTTGCGCTGTTCTTCTAAGGTATCAAGTAGCTGCTTAGCCGTACGGGGCGTCGTGGGAACCAGGCTGCTGCCCATCCAGGGTTTTACTGTATCCAGTGCCAGTTTGCCGGCTTCGGCAACGCTATCGGCATATTTACTGTTAGCGCGAATAAGATGAATTTGCCCCGCATCAGTGCGAATAGGGGCGAGTCGAATTGGAACGGTGCTCAGGTCTATCAAAAGGCTTTCTTGTCGATAAGACGCGCAAGAAGCACCGCGGCAAAGACAACAAAATAAGCGGCAAAGATAATTTGCATCCAGTGCGCCATGCCCATCGACAGAAACTGCCAACTGTTCTCCAGGCAGTCACCTGGTGCTGCAAATACCGACGGCAACCACTCGTGAAGCGGTGCCCAGCTCGGGAAATTAGGAAAGATTTCACACGTTGCAAAAAACGGGTCGTCCGCCTCAATAATTTCAATGTGCTCTGATGCTACCAGAAACCCCTGAACAGCACTGTACGCCCACAGGCCAAGTGCTAAGAATCGCGTGACGGCATGATTAAACAGCAGTACCAGTAATCCGGCCAGTACTATACCCCACATGGCCGTACGTTGATAAATACACATAATACACGGGGCCAACCCCATTACGTGCTGAAAATACAACGCCGCGCATTCCAGGCCAAAAGACGTTAAAAACAACACCAGCCAGGCAGAGCGTTGCTCTGCCCACTGGCTCAATCCATGGATAAACTTCATCCGTAGTGACGCTCCTAGTGACCGCTATTGCCGGTCGGCAATGCAGAATGATGTTCAATCAGGTGCATGTCATACAGCCATTGGGTCGCGTCTACCAGTCCAATGTAGGTGGCGCCCAGGCCAACAAGCGTCAGCACGATAGTGTAAGGCAGTGCCATAACCACCATGCGGCCATATGACAAACGCAATAACGGTGCAATTGCAGACGTTAATAAGAACAGGAAAGCAGCCTGGCCATTTGGCGTTGCAACACTGGGTAAGTTAGTACCTGTATTGATTGCTACAGCCAGCAAATCGAACTGGTCGCGAGTAATTTGTCCTTGTTGCAGGGCTGTTGTGACTTCGGTGATGTAAACCGAACCAACGAATACGTTATCACTCACCATCGACAGCACACCATTGGCCAGATAGAACATCACCAACTGGGTTTTACCCTCAAATGACAATACCCAGTGAATCACAGGTGCGAACAAGCCCTGGTCGATAATTACCGCAACCACACCAAAGAACACACAAAGCAGAGCAGTAAACGGTAGGGCTTCTTCAAACGCTTTACCTAACGCGTGCTCTTCAATGACACCACTCATTGAGGTGGCAAGAATAATTACAGACAAACCAATAAGGCCTACCGCCGCCAGGTGAAGGGCAAGGCCTACAACCAACCAAACGCCAATCAGCGCCTGGATAGCCAGACGGGCTTTGTCGCGCACTGAACGGGCTTCGTCCATGTGCTTGTCGTAATCTACTAAGATGTTACGCACTGCAGGTGGCAACTTGGCGCCATAGCCAAAGGTTTTGGTTTTTTCCAAAATAATTGTAGTAAGTACACCCATGATAAACACCGGAACGGTGATAGGTGACATGCGAATAAAGAACTCAACAAAATCCCAGCCTGCTTTGTCGGCAATGATCAGGTTTTGTGGTTCACCCACCATCGTCATTACGCCACCTAACGCCGTACCTACAGCGGAATGCATCATTAGGTTACGCAGGAAGGCGCGGAAATCATCCAGATCGTTACGACCCAACTCCTGAACTGTATCGTCGGTGGTGTGGTCATGGTCGTGATGGAACTCTTTGCCTGACGCGACTTTGTGGTAAATCGTGTAGAAACCCAGGCCTACCGCGATAATAACCGCTACAACCGTTAAGGCGTCGAGGAATGCAGAAAGGAATGCAGATGCAACAATAAAGGACAGCGACAATATCGTCTTATTTTTTACCCGAATAACCAGTTTGGTAAACAGGAAAAGCAGCAAGTCCTTCATGAAGTAGATACCTGCCACCATGAAGACAAGCAGTAGTAACACGTCCAGGTTAACTTCGATTTCATGAAGTACATGGTCTGGCGTGGTCATGCCGATAAATAAGGCCTCAATGAGCAGTAAACCACCAGGTTGCAGTGGATAACACTTTAATGCCATGGCAAGTGTAAAAATAAATTCGATAATCAAAACCCAGCCAGCAAGGTATGGGTCAAGCATGAATAACAGGGGATTAGCAATTAAAAACCCAATGATGGTCTTTTTATACCAGTCCGGAGCATGCCCCAGAAAGTTCTTATAAATAGCCATGGTCATAGAGGTCTGCATCGAGTAATTTCCTTTTTTATCACAGGCTTAATTTGTTGTTCTCTGAGTAATAGTAGACGATGAAAGTTTGTTTTTATCAATATATATGTTACTTCTGGTATTCAGTGAATACACGTAGGTATCGTCTAAGCCTGCAAAGACTAACCGATAATCGGTAAGACAGGAAGCCGTAAAAAGGTCGTAGACGATAAAGACGAGGCTATATTCGTTATATTTATTGATTGTGTTAATGAAAATGCATCTGGTACAATCAGTTTAAAAGAAAAAGATGTTCAGCAGGCGAGCAAATATGATTTATAAGGCACAAAGTCCGGCTGGTTTTGCCGAAGAGTATATCGTTGAGTCAATTTGGAGCGGGCGTTTTCCTCCCGGTACCATTTTACCTGCTGAACGAGAGCTATCTGAATTAATCGGTGTTACCCGCACAACCTTACGCGAAGTGTTACAGCGCCTGGCCCGTGATGGCTGGCTAACCATTCAGCACGGCAAGCCTACCAAGGTAAATAACTTCTGGGAAACCTGCGGCTTGAACATTCTGGAAACGCTGGCACGTTTAGACCAGGACGGCATTCCGGAACTGGTGGATAACCTGCTTGCAGCGCGTACCAATTTAAGTGCCGTGTTTATTCGCAGTGCTATTCGAAATAATCCTCAAGAGTCTGTTGAAATCATTGCACGTTATAAAGACGTGGAAGAAGACGGCAAGGCGTTCGCACAGTTTGACTATCAGCTGAACCACGATTTGGCGCTGGCATCCGGAAACAAAGTATTTGTGCTGATGATGAACGGCTTCCGCGGATTGTATTCACGTATCGGTGGTTTCTTCTTTGCTGAGCAACAGGCTCGCGACGTGGCAAAGGCATTCTACGCCAAATTACTGGCTGTGGCTGAAAACGGTGAATACGAAACAGTGCCTGCTGTTATCCGTGAATACGGGATCGAAAGTGGTAAGGTGTGGATGGACATCCGCGATACTATGCCGCAGGATTTAGTTGACTAAATCGAATTGAATAACTATTTGAAAAAACGCCGGTTTTTTTAATCCGGCGTTTTTTTATGCAAAAAATATCGTTTTTAGTATGCGATTTCTAATTGCACTTCGTACACTACATTTAGACAGTTTAAAGGAGAGTTCACCATGACGACTAAAGACGATATCAAAAACAAAATCAATGAAGCCGAAGACTTTGCACGTAAAATCTGGTTAGCAGGTTTAGGTGCCTACGGCAAAAGTATTGACGAAGCGCAGGGCCAGTATGAAAAACTGACCACTGAAGCCAGCAAAATGTTTAACGACCTGGTAAGCAAAGGCGAAACGCTGGAGACAGAAGCGAAAGACAAATTCAAGGAAACCACCTCTGAAGTTGAAACCCGCGTGTCTGAAGTGCGTAAAAAATTAGGTCTGGATGCAGACGATACTGATCAGCGCATTGACGAGCTGTCAGCTAAAATCGACGCCCTGACCGAAGCCGTTGCAAAACTGGCTGCAAATAAATAAATCCCTGCGGGCAGCCATGCTGCCCGATTTTGGGTAAGGAATGATTATGTCAGATAAAAAGCCCACATCACCGCTGTTTGCCTGGTTTGAAGCGGGGTTAGGATTAGTGGCTGATCAGGTTACACAGGCAAATCAGCAAGTGCAGCAAACACTGAACGATTCTCAGCAAACGCTTAACGAGTTTGCTTCTCGAGGAGAGCAGGTCGAGTCTCAACTGCGAAAAGCGGTGGATCCGGCGCAATGGTGCGAAGTGTGGCGTCAGTCACCACTTCATCACTGGATGCCAAGCTTCACCACGCCGAAGCAGAAACGTGCTGCTCAGTTGGACGTGTTGTCGAACAAAGTGGATTTGCTGGTAGAGCAGGTGGCTTTGCTCGCAGCTAAACAAGCTGCAGCCAAAGCCGAAGCGGCAGCCGCCAAGCCTGCACCGAAGACCCGACGTAAGCCTGCAGCCAGTAAAACTGCATCTGAGTCAGGTACGAAAACTGAAGTGAAAACCACGACGACGCGTAAATCAACCACGCGAAAACCAGCAGCTTCGAAGGCGAAAACGACGCCTCCCAAGCAAGACTGAAAATCTGTATGAATAAGAAACGGGCTTCGGCCCGTTTTTTTGCTTCCTACTTCAATGCTAACTGTTCACCAGTTTGTCTATGTAGCGTTTAAACGGCGTCTCAATGATGCTCACGGTATCACTGCTGTTTATTTGTAGTGCCCTGACTACAATGTCTTTCAAAGGCGCATATTGCTGCGCAGTGTCAGGCTCGGTTAGCTTTGTGCTAAGCGCTTCCAAATCTTTTACAGTCAGATTGTTTTTACTCAAGTACCGTTTAATATCACTTTTCCATTCGTCAATATAGCTTAACGACAAGCGCTCGGGGAACTGCTGCAAGTCCGCAATATCCTGAGCAAAATTATGTGGTGGCTGTGGTTCATCAATTAAAAAACGGTAAGTGAATAGCGTCACAATATCACTGTCTTGCATATCCGGCTCTGGTTATAAGTTACCTGAATTCAGTTACGCACAGCACAATAAAAAGTTTAACGGCGCAGCGGCAATGGTTGCTGATTTTCGGGTAAATGCGTGTGTTCATCGTGAATACTCGCCTGTAAAGCTGAATACTGCTACGCTCTAAGGCGTTCCACAGACTTTCTATAATAATGATTACAAATACTACAAGGACTTTGCTATGCGCCTGTCTTTAATTGGTTTAATGGTAGCCGGACTCACTGCTTGCAGCGGTGAAGCGCCAACCAGCACATCAACGACGACCGAATCACAACTATCCTCAACATCAGTTACACAGCAATACAACGTATTGTTTGGTGGCACCGATGTGGGTGATATGACTATCACGCAAAATGGCCCGGTTTTCGACATTAACTACGGCTTTAGCAATAACGGCCGTGGCGCGAGTAGTGAGGAAACACTGTTACTGTCTGAAGCCGGTATTCCCATTTCCTGGTCTATTGAAGGCAAAACGACATTTGGAAATGCGGTAAACGAAACCTATGAGTTAAAAGACGGGGTAGCAAGCTGGAAGGCCGCGGCGGGAGCAGGTGAAGAAGACGTGACAGGGGATGCCATTTACATTGCACAAAATCCCAGTCCTTATGCATTATATCTGTACACAAAAACGGTACTTGATGCCGGCGGTGCCCCTTATCCAGCGCTGCCAGCTGGTCAGGTTACCGTTTCAGAAAAGCGCCGGTTAACGCTCGGAAGTGGGGAAAATCAGGTAGAAGCCACCTTGTATGCACTTGGCGGCATTAATCTGAATCCAAGTTATGTGATTTTAGACGACAAGCAGCAGTTTGTAGCTGTGGTGTCGCCACGTTTCGCTCTGCTTCGCGAAGGACTGGAATCGGAAGACAAGCGCTTACGCGAACTCGCGGCGACGCTTAACACGGAGCGCTATGAAGATATTGCTAAAAACGTTACCCATCAGTATGACAAACCTGTTCGGGTAAACAATGTGCGAATTTTCGACCCGGCAATACTGGCTTTAACAGAGGCGTCATCGGTCGTTATTGAAGGCAGAAAGATCACCGCGATTGAGCCGGTGCAATCATCGCCGGATGCAAACGAAGTGTTTATAGACGGTGAGGGCGGCACGCTGGTAGCCGGGCTTTACGACATGCATGGACACGTGGGCGACGACAGAGCAATTCTGAATGTGCTGGCGGGCGTGACCGGTATTCGCGATATGGGTAACGAAGATGAAGTGCTGTCGGCATTGATCGATAAAATCGACAACGGCATCTTAATTGGCCCTAAAATCACCAAAAGTGGGTTCATTGAGGGTGTGAGTGACTACAGCGCCGCAACGGGAGAGCTGGCACCTACCAAAGAAGACGCCCTGGCACTGATTCGCGATTACGCTGAAAAGGGCTATTGGCAAATTAAAATCTACAATTCCATGAATGGCGATTGGGTGCCGGACATGACTAAAGAAGCTCACCGATTAGGCCTTCGTGTTGCTGGTCACGTGCCTGCGTTTTACCGCGCCGACCAAATGATCGAGGGCGGTTACGACGAACTGACGCATATCAATCAGATTATGTTGGGTTGGGTGCTAAAACCTGAAGAAGATACCCGCACTTTGTTCCGGATCACAGGCATGAAACGCTTCGTGGATTTAGACCTGAACAGTGAAGCGGTAAAACATACCCTGGACCTGATGGTAGAAAACAACATTGCACACGACCCGACAATGGTCATCCACGAATATGCCATGACTGGGCGTAATGGCATCACCAACAAAGCCGTGGCTAATTATATTGATCACATGCCGGTCAGCGAGCAGCGCTCAGCGAAGTCTGCCATGCTTAACGTGGCAGATGACGCGGAAGACCAGGCTTATCTCACGGCTTATCAGAAGATTCTGGATACGCTGTCACTGATGCACAAACGTGGCATTTTACTGGTACCCGGC
>NZ_CFIDRX010000211.1:0-6818 GCF_984433645.1 Marisediminitalea sp. | reverse complement strand
GCACTTGTTTTGGGTACAAGGGGTCGCAGGTTCAAATCCTGTCTCACCGACCATTCTTTCTGTTTTTTCTCAGTATTTTGACGCTTTTCTGCGCAGTCTCTGCTGTGCGGCCATGAAAGGCGTGATTAACGCTCGACTCTGCTATTAGCAAACTGTATACTACTGCGTCTTTTTATGGCAGCGCACATTAGTAAGCGCGAAGAATCGACCTTTTTCTGCTGGTTGGTAACTGTTACCGCTGGGAGACAAAGGCTGGAAAATAAAGCGTCTTAGGCGCACAGTTGAGGTAATACAATGCAAGTTTCAGTCGAGACGACTCAAGGTTTAGAACGCCGTCTTACTATTACTGTTCCTGCTGAGTCAGTAGATAATGCGGTTAAAGCGCGTTTACAGCAGTTAGCGAAAACCCAGCGTATTAACGGCTTCCGTCCAGGTAAAGTACCAGTAAGCGTAATCAAAAAGCGTTACGGCCAGGCTGTACGTCAGGAAGTGGCTGGCGATGTAATGCAGCAAAACTTCTATCAGGCCATCGTTCAGGAAAAAATCAATCCTGCTGGCATGCCTGCTTTTGAATTAACAAAAGATCAGGATGGCGAAGATTTAGAATTCGTAGCCAAGTTCGAAGTATACCCGGAAGTAGAAGTGAAGGGTGTAGAAGAAATCGAGCTTGAGAAAACTGTTGTAGAGATCAGCGACGCTGACCTGGACAACATGATGGAAACGTTACAGAAGCAACACGGTGAGTGGAAAGAAGTACGTCGTAAAGCACGTAAAGACGACCGCGTTGTTATTGATTTCGTTGGCACAGTAGACGGCGAAGAGTTCGAAGGCGGTAAAGCTGAAGACTTTACGCTTGAATTGGGCAAAGGCCGCATGATCCCTGGCTTCGAAGAGCCACTGGTGGGTGCGAAGAAAGGCGAAGAAGTCACTGTAGATGTGACTTTCCCTGAAGACTACCACGCAGAAGCCCTGAAAGGTAAAGCCGCTCAGTTTGCAGTGAGCGTGAAGAAAGTTGAAGGTCTGACTCTGCCAAAAGTTGATGAAGAATTTGCAAAACTGTTCGGTATCGAAGACGGTGATGTGGAAGCATTGAAAGCGGAAGTGCGTAAAAACATGGAACGCGAGCTGAGCACAACACTGAAAAACGAGCTGAAAGAAGCCGTTATTGCTAAACTGATTGAAAAGAACGAGATGGACGTGCCTGCTGCATTGGTTGAGCAAGAAATCAATGCACTGCGCGAACAAGCTAAACAGCGTTTCAGTCAGCAAGGCGGTGGTGCAAACATGCCAGAGCTGCCAGGCGATCTGTTTAAAGACAACGCTAAGCGTCGCGTAACAATTGGTTTGTTACTGGGTGAAATCATCAAGCAAAACGAACTGAAAGCGGATCAAGAAAAAGTAGATAGCCTGATCGAAACGATGGCGTCTGCGTATGAAGATCCTCAGGAAGTGGTTGAATATTACAAAAACAACCAGGAACTGATGCAACAAATGCAAAACGTTGCGCTTGAAGAACAAGCCATCGAATGGGTAGTGAGCAAAGCAAAAACTACCGACGTGACAAAAGCGTTTGACGAGGTTATGAACAAACAGGGGTAATTTTACACTCCCAGATTGACTTAACCTACAAGCAACTGTTTAAATGCTCGGTCTAGTCCGAGCATTTTTATTTCTGTTAGTACGTAAGGTATCGCAAAATGCATAGCCCACTTGATCCGATGAACGCCCTGGTTCCCATGGTTGTTGAACAAACTGCTAAAGGAGAGCGTTCTTACGATATTTATTCGCGTCTTTTAAAGGAAAACGTGATTTTCCTGGTTGGTCAGGTAGAGGATCACATGGCCAATTTGATCGTCGCACAAATGCTGTTTCTGGAAGCAGAAAACCCAGAAAAAGACATTTTCCTGTATATCAATTCTCCTGGCGGCTCTGTGACAGCAGGGATGGCCATTTACGACACCATGAATTTCATTAAGCCAGACGTGAGCACTGTGTGTGTGGGTCAGGCAGCCAGCATGGGTGCATTCTTGTTATCAGGCGGAGCCAAGGGCAAGCGCTATTGCTTACCTAATGCCCGGGTCATGATTCACCAACCTTTGGGTGGATTCCAGGGCCAGGCTTCTGATTTTGAGATTCACGCTCGCGAAATTTTAAGCATTAAAGAGAAGTTAAACCGTTTGATGGCACAGCATACTGGCCAGGATTATGAAACGGTTGCCAGAGACACGGACCGTGACAACTTCTTAAGTGCAAATGAAGCCAAAGAATACGGGCTAATCGATCAGGTTTTAACAAATCGATCTGACGCAACGGCTTCTAAGTAGTATAGTTATATAAGCCCGGCGTTATTGTTTATGTTTGCCGGGCAGTATAGAGGCAATAATCTATGAGCGACAAACAAAGCAGCGACGGCGACAATAAACTTCTGTATTGCTCGTTCTGTGGCAAAAGCCAGCACGAGGTCAGAAAGCTTATCGCCGGCCCCTCAGTGTTCATCTGCGATGAGTGCGTTGAGTTATGCAACGATATTATTCGGGAAGAGATCAAGGAGATTGCCCCGAATAAGCAAAAGCAAAATGCGCTGCCAAAACCCCAGGAAATTCACGAGCACCTGAACGACTATGTGATTGGTCAGGAGCACGCGAAGAAAGTTCTGTCGGTGGCGGTTTACAACCATTACAAGCGTTTGCGCAATGGTGATGTACACGAAGGCGTTGAGTTAGGCAAAAGTAACATTCTGCTAATTGGGCCTACCGGTAGCGGTAAAACCCTGTTGGCTGAGACGTTGGCTCGTCTGTTAGACGTACCTTTCACCATGGCTGATGCCACCACACTGACCGAAGCCGGTTATGTGGGTGAAGACGTTGAAAATATTATTCAAAAGCTGCTGCAGAAGTGTGATTACGATGTAGAAAAAGCCCAGCGCGGTATTGTTTACATTGATGAAATCGACAAAATCAGCCGTAAGTCAGACAACCCTTCGATTACGCGTGACGTATCCGGAGAAGGTGTTCAGCAAGCGCTATTGAAGTTGATCGAAGGCACCGTAGCATCTGTACCGCCGCAAGGTGGACGCAAGCACCCACAACAGGAATTCCTGCAGGTTGATACCTCTAAAATACTGTTTATTTGTGGTGGTGCATTTGCAGGGCTCGACAAAGTCATCGAGCAACGCGCGACCAGTGGTAGCGGCATCGGTTTTGGCGCTGAAGTGAAGTCCAAGGAAAACAAGAAGGCCATTTCTGAGCTGTTCCGTCAGGTAGAGCCAGAAGACCTGGTTAAGTACGGATTGATTCCGGAGTTTATCGGACGACTGCCAGTGGTAACCAGCCTGGAAGAACTGAACGAAGAAGCGTTAATTCAGATTCTGAAAGAACCAAAGAATGCGATTACCAAACAGTACTCCGCCTTATTTGCCATGGAAGACACTGAACTAGAGTTTCGTGAAGATGCCTTGTTTGCAATTGCTAAGAAAGCGATGCAGCGCAAAACAGGTGCCCGTGGCCTGCGTTCAATTGTAGAAGCTGTTCTGCTTGAAACCATGTACGAATTACCTTCTATGGAAAACGTAAGCAAGGTGGTGATTGATGAAACCGTGATTCGCGGCGAGTCTAATCCAATTCTTATTTACGACAGTGCGGACAAAAAAGCCGCCAGCGAATAAAACAATCAAAATATATAAAAAGGCCTCCGGGCCTTTTTTTATTTGTGATATCAAGCATTAGTTACTGCTTTTCAAAACGGTTTGCAGTAGATTAAGACTACGCCTTATAGAAATATACTGCGGGTTAATTGAACTTTGTTAGCCCATCCCCATATAAAGACACAATAGTAATAATCAGAGAAGAAGTATGACATCAGAGCGAGAGAATCGCATTGAAATACCAGTACTGGCCTTGCGGGACGTGGTTGTGTACCCCCATATGGTCATACCTTTATTCGTTGGACGTGAGAAGTCGATCCGCTGTTTGGAAGCGGCCATGGACAGCGACAAACAAATTTTCCTTGTTGCCCAAAAAGACGCGGGCATTGATGAGCCAGACACCGGCGATATTTATTCTGTAGGTACCATCGCGACCATTTTGCAATTGCTTAAATTACCCGACGGCACGGTAAAAGTGCTGGTTGAAGGTAATGTTCGTGGTGAAGTAGCCGACTATGTACAAACTGAACCTTTCTTTGTAGCGGGTATTGATCGCCTGGGCGATGAAGCGCTGCCTGAAAGTGAGCAGGAAGTGCTGATCCGTTCTGCAGTGTCGCAGTTCGAAGGTTACGTTAAGCTCAATAAAAAGATTCCACCCGAAGTACTGACGTCGCTCAACGGCATCGATGATGCTGCACGTTTGGCTGATACCATGGCTGCGCATATGCCGCTTAAACTGGTAGAGAAGCAAAAAGTGCTCGAGATGCGGGGCGTGAATGAACGCCTTGAGTATCTGATGGCGTTAATGGAAGGCGAAATTGATTTGCTGCAGGTCGAAAAGAAAATTCGCACCCGCGTTAAGAAGCAAATGGAGAAGTCTCAGCGCGAGTACTATCTGAACGAGCAAATGAAAGCCATTCAGAAAGAACTGGGTGAGCTCGACGACGCGCCGGATGAATTTGAAGCGCTGAGCAAGAAAATCGAAGAAGCCAAAATGCCTGCCGAGGCTGAAGAAAAAGCTAAGGCTGAACTGCAAAAGCTGAAAATGATGTCGCCAATGTCTGCCGAAGCAACGGTTGTCAGAAGCTATATCGATTGGCTGACCAGTGTACCGTGGCATAAGCGTTCTGCGGTGAAAAAGAACCTGGCAAAGGCAGAAGAGATCCTGGATGCCGACCATTACGGACTGGAAAAGGTCAAGGAACGTATTATTGAATACCTTGCCGTGCAACAACGTGTTCGTAAACTGAAAGGGCCGATTCTGTGTTTAGTCGGACCGCCGGGTGTGGGTAAAACATCACTGGGTCAATCTATTGCCAAAGCCACAGGCCGCAAGTATGTGCGTATGGCACTGGGTGGCGTGCGCGATGAAGCGGAAATTCGTGGACACCGTCGCACCTACATTGGCTCATTGCCGGGTAAGCTGATCCAGAAAATGGCCAAAGTGGAAGTGAAAAACCCGCTGTTCTTGTTAGACGAAATCGACAAGATGTCATCTGACATGCGTGGCGACCCGGCTTCCGCATTACTCGAAGTACTGGACCCGGAACAAAACAGCAGCTTCAGCGACCATTATCTGGAAGTGGACTACGATTTGTCTGATGTCATGTTCGTTGCGACATCAAACAGCATGAACATTCCTGGTCCGTTACTCGACCGGATGGAAGTGATTCGTTTATCGGGCTATACCGAGGATGAGAAGCTGAATATCGCCACACGCCATTTGATCAGTAAGCAAATGGAACGCAACGGCCTTAAAAAGAATGAACTGGAAATCGAAGACTCAGCCATTATTGGCATGATCCGCTACTACACTCGCGAAGCTGGTGTGCGTTCACTGGAACGCGAGATTTCTAAAGTGTGTCGTAAAGCGGTGAAAGATATTTTGCTGAATAAATCGACTAAGAAAGTGGTAGTGAACCAGGATAACCTGAAAGACTATCTGGGTGTGCAGCGCTTCGATTACGGTAAAGCCGACAAGAACAACCAGATTGGTCAGGTAACAGGATTGGCCTGGACACAAGTTGGCGGTGACTTACTGACTATCGAAACGACTTCTGTACCTGGTAAGGGAAAAATGACATCAACCGGTTCACTGGGCGATGTTATGCAGGAGTCTATTCATGCTGCCATGACGGTCGTTCGCTCACGCGCTGAAAAACTGCGTATTAACGGTGATTTCTACGAGAAGCGTGATATTCACGTTCACGTGCCTGAAGGTGCAACACCTAAAGATGGTCCAAGTGCGGGTATCGCGATGTGTACTGCACTGGTGTCGTCATTAACAGGCAACCCTGTTAAGTGCGATGTGGCCATGACCGGGGAAATTACCCTGCGCGGAGAAGTGCTGGCGATTGGTGGGCTGAAAGAGAAGCTGCTTGCTGCGCACCGCGGTGGTATCAAAACCGTAGTGATCCCGAAAGACAATGAACGTGATTTAGAAGAAATTCCGGATAACGTGAAGCAGGATTTGTCTATTCATCCGGTACAGTGGATTGATGATGTGTTAGATATTGCCTTGCAAGAGCCGGTTGAGAGTTTTCAACCTGTTGCGTTAAACGGCTAAAACTTAGGCACATAGAATGCTTGCCGCGCCAGTCATATAAGGGCTTGCGCGGCATTTTTATTTGTTTTGCTCAAAAAGTGTGCAGATAACGTGAGAAAAGTCATTTTTTTTAACTTTAGGGGCTTCAAAGTCAGAAAAGTTGTGTTACCTTAACTGCTGTATTCGCTTGAAGCCTTGTCACTAAAGGGATGGCAGCGATTCATTAATAAGTTAAAAAATTGTAAAGCTTGGCTTGATGTTACTGATTAAGCTTGCTATAACGTCTGAGCAATGAATTAATGTTTTTGCGGACGAGAGCATAATAACAAACGAAGGGGATCTTAATTGTGAACAAGTCTCAACTCATCGATAAAATCGCTGCTGGTGCAGATATTTCTAAAGCTGCTGCTGGCCGTGCACTGGACGCTTTCACTGACGCGGTAACTGACGCGCTGAAAGAAGGCGATCAAGTAGCACTGGTTGGTTTCGGTACTTTCTCTGTAAGAGAGCGCTCTGCACGTAGTGGTCGTAATCCTCAAACTGGTGAGACTATCGAAATTGCTGCAGCTAAAGTGCCTTCTTTCAAAGCTGGTAAAGCACTGAAAGACGCTTGTAACTAATAAGCAGTCA
>NZ_CFIDRX010000210.1:0-6904 GCF_984433645.1 Marisediminitalea sp. | reverse complement strand
ATACCCCTTTATTCTCCGGCGCAAACCTTCTGCTGGAAGCGGGTTCAAAACTCGCCATCATTGGTGAAAACGGTGCCGGTAAAACCACCTTTCTGAAGTGTCTGATCAATGACGAAACAGCCAAAGAAGGCACGGTTAAATGGGCCGAGAACGCTGCTGTAGGCTATGTTCCCCAGGACAGTTCAAAAGATTTTGCCAACGATATGACCATGTTTGAGTGGATGTCTCAATGGCGCCAGCCCAAGCATGACGATCTGCAGGTTAAAGCCATGTTAGGCCGTTTATTGTTTGGTTCTGATGACTTCAATAAAAAAGTGAGCGTGTGCTCCGGTGGTGAGAAAAACCGCCTGTTGTTCGGCAAAATCATGTTGCAGGATATTAACGTACTGGTGATGGACGAGCCTACAAACCACCTTGATATGGAGTCGATTGAAGCACTCAACAATGCGTTGTTAGCATTCGAAGGCACCGTGATTTTTGTAAGTCATGACCGTGAATTTGTACGTTCACTGGCAACACAGATTATCGAAATCAAAAACCAGTCTCTGACACATTTTGACGGTACATACGACGAATTTCAGTCTCACTTAGGGAACTAACCTGCCTGTAAAGGGCTTAGCGATAATCGGTAAGCCCTTTATACAATCGCTACTATTCGCACTTTTCTTTTGCCTACGCTCTATATTCTCTCTGTCTAATGCCCTCAAATTAGGGGTAACTCCCTATGGCGAATGGGCGAATTTCTACCAAATTTACCATTAAATACGTTTAAATCTGCATAGTGCAAAATTTAGACTAAAGTTTAACATTAAGTATATCCATATCCTTGTAGACAGGAGTTACCGCCGTGTTGGATATCGACAATTTAGACATCAAAAAAATACTCGAACATGCGCACATGGGTGTAGTGATCCATCGAGCAGACACCTCAATCGTATATGCAAACCCGGCTGCGCTTAAATTATTACGCCTCAGTTACGAGCAGCTCATCGGTAAAGACGCCTACGATCCTCAATGGGCATTTGTCGATGAAAATGGCTTTCCCCTGGAGCTGAGTAACTACCCGGTAAATCGGGTGCTTAACAGCAACAAACGCCTGGAGAATGAAACCATAGGGCTTATCGACAGCACGAGTAAAGAGATATCCTGGTATATGGTGAACGCCTATATGGAAGGCCGGCTGGGTGCAGAAAACTGCTTTGTCGTCGTGACTTTTTCTGACATTACCGAACGCGTAAAACCGTTTTCAGCAGAAGATATCCTGGAAAACGCCCAGGACATGATTATTGTCACCGAAGCAGACAATGTTGAGTACCCAGAAGGGCCGAAAATTATTTATGTAAACAAAGCCTTCGAAACCCTTACTGGCTATAGTAAAGAAGAGGTGATTGGAGAGTCACCCCGTATACTGCAAGGTTCATTAACCGACAAGGTCGCAAAGAACGAAATCTACGAAGCGCTGAAGAAAAAGCAGTCTATCAGCCAAACGCTGTTAAATTATGATAAATCCGGTCGTCCCTACTGGATAGACATGAATATCATTCCACTCAAAAACAAGGCCGGACAGGTCACTCATTTTGCGGCAATCGAGCGGGATGTCTCACAAATAAAATTCCAACAAGAGCAACTCGCTAATCGCAATAATGACTTAAAGGCACTTAAAGCCAGTCTGGAGAAACGGGTATCGGAACGCACACTGTCATTGCAACAAGCCAAAAACCAACTAGAAAATATGGCCTACTTCGACCCCCTCACCCAGTTGCCAAACAGGCGCTTTTTCAGTGTGCATTTGAGTAAACAACTTGCCGCAGCGAAACGTCGTAACGAAATGATTGCCATGGGACTGATAGACATCGATAACTTCAAACAGATCAACGACAGCTACGGTCACAGCAAAGGTGACGAGGTACTGAAAGGCTTCGCAGAAATCATAAACGATGTATTCCGGCATGAAGATGCCATTTGCCGCTACGGCGGTGAGGAATTCACGTTTTCAATAATTATTCACCACATAGAACAAGCAGAGCAAGCCTGTGAGCGCCTGATGCAAGCGATCAGGGCCACCCGTTATAATGTGGGTGACACCACGGTTAACGTCACTGCCAGCATTGGCGTCTGTGTTACACACTGCCAGGCCGACACCGATGAACACATCTTGTACCGCAGTGCTGATAATCTGATGTACAAAGCTAAACAACAAGGAAAAGACCGATATTACATAGGCGATGTGGAATAAGAGCTTTCCTGTTTCGCCCGGTTGTTCGGTTGGCAATTAGTCTAAATTTGCCCCCAGACAAATGAATTGAACTATAGTTATATCATCCTGGTTAGATCGCTATGTTGAGTTAGAATCTAAATAAATTACGTTAATCGTTGCTGACTGTGCATTTATTGCGCATAGTAGTCCTAGCGCCCCAGTAAAAAGCGGATATCAGGCAATAACATCAATAACAATATGAAGTGAATTATGAACGTAGCAGACATAGTGCAGCAGGCAGAGTCCGTATTCGTGCTACCTGACTCAGTGACTCAGTTAAAAGCGTGTATCGATGACCCCACATCCAGTGTTGACGATGTTGCTGACATTATTGCGTTCGACCCATCTCTTACATCCCAGCTGCTTAAAATTGCCAATAGTGCTATTTACCAGTTCCCGCACACAATCGATACCATTACCAAAGCCATCCAGGTTATTGGAACAAAAGCCACATATGACATGGTGTTGTCTTATGGGGTTTCTCATACTTTTAAAGAAATTGATACCTCAGTAATCGACATGGATCGCTTCTGGGAGCAGTGTGTAAGTTGTGCATTGTTAAGCAAACACCTCGCAGAATTGAAGCGTATTCGCGGTTCAGAAAAATTGTTTGTAGCCGGCCTGCTTCACAACGTTGGCGAATTGGTTATGGTCAGGCTCTATCCGGAAAAGGCCAAACAATGCGCCATGTTAACCCAGCGTGATACACCGGCAGCGCTGCAGCGTAAACACCTGGGTTTCACCTATGCGACCTTATCTGCTGCATTAATTCAGCACTGGGGATTACCAGAGAGTATTTCCACGCCCATCTCGCATATTCATGATGAGGCAGCCAATCAGGACATATCGTGCCAGATCATCAAGCTAAGTTATGCAATGTCACTCGACAATGTGAACGCCGATATTTACGCAGAGCAATCACATGTTTCGAGTGAGCTGGTCGCAAAATTAGGCCTTAACGAAG
The DNA here is from genome assembly GCF_984433645.1 of Marisediminitalea sp. Taxonomy (NCBI): domain Bacteria; kingdom Pseudomonadati; phylum Pseudomonadota; class Gammaproteobacteria; order Alteromonadales; family Alteromonadaceae; genus Marisediminitalea; species Marisediminitalea sp. The sequence continues at coordinate 3,683 of NZ_CFIDRX010000210.1, read as the reverse complement.
ACGACATGGCAGCTGCGCTGGAAGAGACTAATTTCCAGGTACTCAGTGTGATTCAGTTATTCAACCCGACCGCCTTTACCATTTATTAGTTTAATGTCTCATCACTCGTTGAACACGCTGACATACACTGCCCTATTGGTTGTGGTTATCAGCCTGCTAAGTAGTTGTGCAATTACCGTTGACAGCAACCATGTTGGCAGGGACTTTATTAGACTGGACACCTCCAGAATCCAGTTTGGTGTAACCACAAAAAATGACATTACAGCACTGATGGGTACGCCAAGTTATACCCTCGAATTGAAATCAATGGGCCGTCATAGTCTGGTTTACCGCTATTTCAGTCGCATGGCCGAGGCGGTTGCAACCGACCAGGTAGCCAGTCGGCTACAGACGTTTCACTTTGATTGGAATGAAAAACTCACAGGAGTGGACTATGTTAGCTCCTTTCGTGACGATTCCACCTATTTTGATATAGAGAAGGCCAGTCGAATAAAACAGGGCGACCCCAAACAGCGAGTGATTAAGTTACTCGGGCCGCCTTCTGGCGTTAACCCTATTCCGCCACCAGAGAGCGAACTTGGCGAAGTGATTTCCTACAGTTATCCCGTTACAAAATACCTCGACAAGACCTATCATTTACTGACGTACAACGTATTAATTCAGTTTGATAAACAAGGAAACGTAGCAACTGTAGATGTGATGGAACCCGCCATCTAGACGGTTACCCAACCTTTGTCCCACTGATAACGTCACAATCGTCGCCTCTCACGTTTACCCTTTCCTTCGTTACACACTACAATCCACTGCTGCAACGAATCGCTCGATTGTGACTGAATAATACCTTTTCTCATTTGCAATTGGCACTACAACACGATGCGCGTATACTGCAAAGTTGCGCTGGCTATGCCGGCTGTCTCTGCTTATGCCGCCTTTTTAGTTGTTTGGTGCAATAGTTTGGTTACAAGTTTTCGCTTTCTGCCACGTGTTTTTTCAATATTACTGCTGATATTTTGCAGTGCACTGGTGCACGCGCAGGAAAATACATGGGACCGGTTATCACAACCCATTTTCTACGCTCCATTGAGCTCATCGTCTGTAATTGAAGGGCCTGTCGATTCAATTATTGAAGACAAACATGGCCTGATGTGGCTTTCTGCGGCAAACGGCTTATGGCGGTGGGACTCGCACTTTTTAACCCAGGTTCAGTTTACGTCATTGAGTGAATTTGCCTTATTCCCGCAAATACAGAGTACCTTCAAAGACCAACACCAGCGCATCTGGGTGGGCACCAACCAGGGTTTATATCAATTAGATTCGTTGCGTAATCAACTCAGCGCTATTGCTGAAGAACAACTCTCGGCAATCTCGATTCAGAATATCGCTTCGGCACAAACACAAGATGGAGACTTTCTGGTACTCGCCGGCGACCGTACTTTATTTCAGTTTCAGGTTTCCAGCGGACGCCTCAGCGCCATATCACTGCCCGGCTCTGTGCGTGTTTATGCCGTTCATATCGACCCGTCTGACACCCTTTGGGTGGGCACCGAAAAAGGCTTGTTTTATGCCCAGCATGAACAAGGCGCTACAGGCAAACAAGGTAAGCTGGGTGAACTACAAGCGGTCAAATCATTTCCCGACAATGTTCGCATAAGCGCCATTGACACTACTCAAGCTGGTAAACTGGTCATTGGCACTGCGCAACATGGCTTGTTCGTTAAGCAAACCAGCGAACAGTTTAGTCATATTGCCCTGCAAGGCGCTGCCCAATCAGCCTGGATTTACAATCTGGTTGAGCAACGAGACAACGTGTTGCTATTGGGCACCTTTGGCCATGGACTGGTTGAAGTTGACCTGGCCAACCTGACACAACGCCATGTGCCCTTTAATCGACTTCACCCCTCCGGATTAAGCGACAATAATATTTGGAGTCTGTATCGTGATTCACGAGGACTAATCTGGATTGGTGCCGGTGAGTCACTGAATATTTACGATGCCAGAAACACTGCAGTAAAACACATTATTGGCGGATTAGCGGAGCCTCACGGCTTACCTGCCCCAAAAACACACGCTGTCGTAGCCTTGGAAGACTCACTGGTAGTCGCCAACGGTTCGCTTGGCTTATTTGAACTCTCTCCCACTCACGGTGTTACTCAGTCATGGTGGCAAGCAGCCAAAGACCCGGTAGAAACCTTGTATGTAACGCCAGATCAAACCCTTTACGCGTCGTCCAACTTTGCAACGGTTTCACTGCCCTCACCAGACCGAAAAGTCATACCGGTTTCCGTGGGGGAGCGTCCCGCTTCTGTGTTCTCTGGCGCTTTTGCAGATACCGGTAAACTGTTCTGGATAGGTGGACCCGACGGATTGTGGATGCAGTCAAAATCTAACCCCGATTCAGCGAAACAAATATTAACCAATACGATTCACGACCGGCGGGTATCCGCGTTACTGTCTACCCCCGAAGCACTCTGGGTGGGAACATGGCGTGGCCTGTATAAAGTAACACTCACTGACGATGGTGAGGATGTCAGCCAGATTGATACCATTGCCCACGCAGCGCTTCAACAACAGTTTGTGTCTGACATTTACGCCGACTCTCATGGCAACATTTGGGTAGCGACCAGTGGCGGAGGCGTATTTGTTGGCGCATCATCACAGTCTTCCTGGCAGCAACTTACTCACGAAAACGGCTTACCAGGAAATTCAATCGCGGCTATTGCTGGCGAAAGCGAGGGTGAGATTTGGGTAGGCACATCGCGCGGTATCGCGGCCATTTCTACACAAGACTACCAGATCAGAAAGGTTGTCACCGGCCGTCAGGCAATCAACAGCCCCTATGCCCGTGGCGCTGCAACTTTAACCGCCGATGGCAATGCCGTTTTCGGCGGGAAAAACGGCTTAACCATTGTCACCCCGTCACAATTGGCGGTCTCTGATGAACAACTTGCGTTGGTATTTACTAATGTCAGTGTGCTCACCGAAAAAGGTGAATTACACCCCATTCAACTTGCCGACACTCGGCACCGGTTCGCGCCCTTACCCCAACGGTTGTCATTTGAGTTTGCGGCGCTGGATTACCTGTCTCCGGAGCATATCCGATATCGTTACCGCGTACCGGGCCTGAATGAAAGCTGGACGGAACTCGACGCGGATCACAGAAATATCACCCTGACGAGCCCGTCACCGGGTGACTATGCATTGCATATAGAATATTCCTACGACGGCAAGCACTGGCAAAGTAATACGCTGAATCTGCGCTTTACGGTTCTACCGGCCTGGTATCAAAGCAATGCTGCCCGTATTACCGGCATAGTGATGCTGGTCATTGCGATTTACGTACTTCACCAACTGGGACTGCGCCATTATCGGTATCGTCAGCGCATTCTGGAACAAAGAGTGGCTGCCCGCACCGCCGAACTGGTAACGGCAAACGAGAAACTCAGCGAACAGGCTACTGCGCTGGAAAAAGCCAGCTTAACCGACTCGCTGACCGGCCTAAACAATCGCCGCTTCCTCACGCAGAATATCCAACGCGATCTCAAGCGTGTGCAGCGCTATTACATCGACTGTGAAAATCAGGGAATCCAGCCTACTTTTGAGTCGGATGTGCTGTTTTTGGTTATCGACCTTGATCACTTTAAACGCATTAACGATACCCATGGCCACCAGGCCGGGGACGCTGT
>NZ_CFIDRX010000209.1:0-6908 GCF_984433645.1 Marisediminitalea sp. | reverse complement strand
GAATGCTCGATGAGAATACCCCCGAATACACAGCCGTTATGTTTATTCGCGGTGTTTACAGCGATGACTCGATTGATCGTGCGGTGAGTATCAGTACTGATCGCTTGGCCCGTATTCTTAAGCGCTACCACACAAACAACAATGTTCAGCGACACCTGTTTAACCTGAAATACGATACGGTTGAGGTCACGCCACAAACAGGCCAGTCAATTGGTAGAAGCGAATATTCAGATAGCGCGGTGGTTACCTTGTTCTTTTCTGGTCAGTACAATGGCGATAAGGTGGAAGACCTGCGTACACTGGAATTGCTGAAAGTGAATGGTCGCTGGAAAGTCGACAAAGTACAGGCAGACCCGTTCCTGTAACGGGCCGCCTTTGTGCTGTCTGCATAGCTAAAAATGTTCCCATTTTCCTGATTTAAATACAAAACCACTGTTTGAAATGGGATGGGCAAAACCTTGTTTGTCGAACAGGATTTCCTGAATCGTCGCCAGGCTGACCATATCTTCACTGCCGGTAATCAGCACTACGTCTCTGGCAGGCACATATACCACAATATCCCCTTTCACCGGGAATTGTTGTTTGCTCCATATCCCGTCAAATAACAACATTGACGCCTCGTACATGCCATCAGCCACCAACATCGACAAGGAAGCTGGATCGCCTTCTAACTGCACATGTTGCAGCACGTTTTGTAAATTGGTTAATGCAGCTTCTCGCAAACTGCTTTGCTCTACGCCCAACTCAACAAGATCGCTTTGTGTCATAAAGCGGATTGACGAGGGTGTATCAAACACGTACACAACAAACAGTTCTTCGTTGAGCGGCTCGTATACCAAACCATTGTCAGCATCGGACTCTTTCAACATCTCGCCAACCTGCTCAATATAGCTAATGTCTTTAATCACGGGCATCACCTCTGCCAGCGTAAATTCAGCACTTTCGAGTTCACGGGTTTGGTCAAGACCTGATGCATAAGCCACAATGACAGAGTCGATATTGTCCGGGTCTTGCTGGTATTCAATGTACGCGTTGTCCAAAAAACTATTCATTGTGCCGCCGTCGGGATAGGCGATAGATATCGCCAGCGGCTCCTTAATTGTTACTTTTATGTCCGGATACTGCGCTTCAATGACTTTTACGTAATGTGCAGTAAACGCATCCGGGCTGAGTAAGTCAGAGGCATAAGCGCACAACGATTGTAAAATAAGCAAAACCAAAACAATGTATTTCAAGAGACGTTCCTGTTAGATGTGTAATGACAAAAGACGGTTAACGGTGGCTTGGCTGCGACCGCAGTCAAACGGCGGTAGTTCGCGGACATATTGTTGAATTTCACGCAGTTGATCTGGCTGTTCATACACCTTTAAAGCAAATAAACTGGCGGCCCTACAACGGTAATTGTCATTAACAATTGCAGGCATAATTTCAGCAAACACATTAAAATCATCGGTTTGAAGCAACGCATCACGCACCAGGTTTCGCGACATGCCGTAGTCATTAGTGGTATCAAATTCAAAGGCTTTGAGTCTTTCCAGCGCCTCGTCATTTTGTGTAAATAACCAGCTGAGTAAATCAACTTCACTGAGGTTGCAAGCCTGAGGATCGTTCTCGGCATCAACAATTTGCTGCAGCAGGTTATCCGCTTTATCCAACCAAAACTGAATAGGTTCACCGGTTTCAACACCGGTAAATTGCAGTAATGCCAACGAAGCAGCCGAAAATCCGCCAGCACAGCGCGCATAGGTGCCGGTATCGACCACTTCTTTGTGCCAGTAAACAGCCGACGTTTCGTCCTGCGGCATCATGCCCGCCCCTGACTCGTAGCTGGTGGCCATAATATTCATACACCCTGGATGCGCCAATTCCGCACAACCTAACCAATACTGGTAAGCAAGTTCTTTGTCCTCCAAAATATAAGACGCTACATGACCTGCCGTGTACAACATGCCACCCTGACCTTTTTCAAGTGTAGGGATCAAAGCATCCAGCCTGTCCAGACTGATTTGTATTGCAGACACATCGTAGGGTAAGTCCATTAATTGGGCTTGCTTAATTAGCATCTTTTCGGCGTTCAGATGCGCATCAAGCAGCATCCGATAGCCTTGGGGTCCAATAGAAAAAGTGTCCAATGCTTCATTTAATACCTGAGCATGGTTTCTTAACACAGCCGTATCAATATCACGTAACGGCGCATTTTCTCGCAGGGCTTTGTTTACATAAGTGTAGGAAGCCCGTGCTTCTTTTACAGTGACGGCATTGGCAGGCACACTATACAGTGTCACCAACCCCATCAGGCAACTGCTGAATGCTTTCATTTACTCTCTTTTCTCCTGCGCGGATGTTCGATTGCAGCACGATCGACCAGATCCCAGTCGCGATCAGGCTGGCGGTACAAGCGTTTTTGTTTATCCGGGTAATCAACCACGTCATGAGGTAATCGCTGCCCTACAACAATACACACCAAAGGCTCATCGCCATTATTCAGCAACGTGTGCGCCTCTCCACCAGCCCGGTAGCCTATGAAATCTCCGGCATTTACCTGTGAGGAATGATTACCAATACGAGCCAGCGCCGTTCCCGATAGAATATAAAGGCACTCATCTTCATCGTGATGAACATGGTATTCGGTAGTGTAATCACCAGGAGCGACTGAAATAAGATGAAAGCCGAAGCCAGTAAGGCCGGTAAGATCGCCTAACGACAGATTCTCGCGCTTTGCACTGTCATTAAGGAAGTGGGTTTTGTGCTCGCCGCACAGAGCCTGAATGTCCTGCTTACGCAGCAGATAGCCTTCCATGAGCATTCCGTATTCCATTAGCAATACGGTTTTATAGCACCGCAACGAACTTGGTTCAACGAGAAACCTCGTTAGCCACTGCGGTGCTAACTGACTTAATCAGCCAGGTGCAGTATCCAGTCCACCAGCTCATTTGCCTGTGTTTCGTTTAAGACCACTGAATTGGGTGGCATTGCAACACCCGAAACTTCGCCTTTCCAGTGACTTTGATAGGGACTTGAACCATTTAATACCGTAGTGACCAACGCCGCTTTAGCATCCGGATCGCGACCGTATTTCCTGGCAACATCCTGCCAGGCTGGTCCAATAGGCTTGAGACCATTTGGGCCTTTACCGGCGCCCGATATAGCATGGCAGGTTACGCACCCACTTTGATGGGCCAGGTTGATCATTTTGACATCTTGCGACTCGGCTTGACCGGCATTGGCAAACGAGCCTGTACACACCATTAAACCGACTAATCCAAATTTACCTAATCTCATAATATTTCCTTAATAAGGTGAAACTGAGATCAGGGTACGCCGGGGTAAAATCGTGCTCTATTCTCCCAAAGTACTGGTTTCATGCACGGCTGATATAGATCAATAAAAACAACGTAAAATGAAAGCTTAAACCTGTAATTCCTTAGCAGACTTACATTCAGTGCATACCCACTGCCCTTTTACACTCAAGCCCGCCCATATCGCCACAACCACAATAAATACAATCGCCATCCAATGCGTAATCATGCCATTTGACAATCCAATCCCCATTGCCGCGCCCGCCAGCACAATTAACGGCAACTCAACGAATTTATTGCTCTTTCGCTTGTGGTAATGTAACTGATATGACGTAATTTGATGGCCATCGGCACTGAGCGTACAGGTCATTTTACCCTTTAAGATGCTGTCGACTTTTAACCCTATTTGGTATGTAGTCCCTTGATAAGTAAATACATGAACAGAGTGCGTTTTGATGTTCCGCGCTTCACTCACCAACTGATCGTTAACATAGACGGCTTCCTTGCCCGTGAGTGCACTGGCTTTTAGCACTATTCGGTTTTGGTCGTGGTTGAACGCAAAGGTCATCCCTTTGCGAGTGGAGATCTCAACGTCTTCGCTTAGCTTCATCGCTTCCTCTGCGCTTAGTGTGATGGTTGTGTCTTTCGATGATAAATTTCCTGGATATTTTTGTAGCTAACCAGAATGAGCTTATCATCTTCAAGGCATACATCGTGCTTTTGAATATCAAGTGGAATGCGCGCGTCTTTAAGTTGAAGGGTAAAGCAGCGACCATCTTCCGAGATACTGTGAATTTCGTAGGGTGTGTGCGTTTTCCCGCGATGAGAATAAGTAGAATACGTATCACTGCTTATTTGCAGTTCTGCCGGTTTAAATATTTTAGAAAAACGCCGGTGTTCTTCATCGGTCAGGTCTGCGTATTTCAACGCTTCCACCGTTTCCGGAATGTTGAATACCCAACGTCCTTGCAGTGGATTAGCCTGAGGTAATTCGCCCGCCAACAGGCTCAGCGGGCTTACGGCAAGCAGTATCGAACCAACTATCAGCCCGAAAGGACGCTGTTTACTCATATGATCCCTGCCCCTTCTGCCTTGCCGTTCTATGACACTACTTTAGAAATTTAATACTCAGCGGATAAACCCACACCTGACCGTCGTTAGCCTTGATGGCGGCGACAATGGCAAAAATCAGGTTCAACAGTGCCAGTATGCCAAGGCCTATAATGCCAATAAATATGAATACCAGAATGCCGCAGATCACGGAATAGATAAACAGGCTAATCAGCCAGTTTATGGTCACTTTACCGTGAATATCGATGGCTTCGTGTTTGTCTTTATTGGCTGCCCACATCACAATTGGCAGAATAAGACCCAACCCCGGGATTATAATGCTTGTTAGCTGGCTCAGGTGAATAGCCATACAATAGGTATTCAGGGGCATGCCCCAATAGTCTTCTTTGGTGCTCATACAACTCTCCATGTTTGGGTTTTAATTGACGCGCTCCGTTTAATATACAAGTGAAACATCACGCGCTTTGAATGAATTTAGTCAGATAGCTTTGTTATACCTAAATATTTTCACAGAGTGAAGTATTTTGCAGCGGTGTTCAAATCACTCTTCGCTGGCATTTATATTCCACGAAACCGCGATAAAAGGTGTTTATCGGGTATCTGACATTGGTTAGTGCCACCAAATAACCTGATGCGATTTCTGGCGAACAATTTATAAAAGACGTCACGAAAGCCACTGGGAAGAATGAAAAAAACCCGAAATAGATACCAAAAGCCGGTTAAATCCCGGGTAATTTCAAGTGCCGCGTCCGACCATAAGTAAACCTGGCCGTGTTTCACCAGCATAAAGGTATCTACCCCAACGGTTTCCACACTTTTCTCACGAATAATCGCCTGTGCATAGTCTGACTGCATAGGAGAAAAAATAAACCGTTCGGACTTGTCCCGTTTGATAATAAAAGACACCGCGCCGTTACAGAAATTGCACACGCCGTCGTAAATGATCAGGTATTGGTCTTCACCATTTTTTTCTGTTTCGTCCATTTTCACCATTCTAAGGAAAGAAAATCCATTTTATTGCTCTTTAAAAGCGTCAATGCCTTCATCGACGGCTAACTTTAAGAGCTGGTCTGCCTGCCTACTATTTACCGATTCGAAAGTCACCGTTTGCTTATCGAGTAGTTCATCTGTTGTGCTTTTCGCTTCCAGCAAACCGATTTCCAGTATTCGCTTTAAGCTTTTATCCAACTTAACTTTGCTGAATGAGCCTTTACTTCGGTAAATTACGCGGTACATATTAAACCTCGTTAGAGGCGATATTAGCAGCGTTATTCTGGCTCAATGTCGAAGAACTGCAGTTAGTATCACCTTCGGTCCACCGCTTTATGTCTAACCAATAATATTGATAGCCTGAAGCGGTATTTGGATAAGTTCTCACTCTTATCGTCGAACTACGATAACCAGGATCATCACTAGTCTTTGTTGACGTTTCCTCAATAATAATGGAGAACACCGAAGACGAGTAAGCCATATCAACTAACTGAGGTCTGATATTCAGGGAAATCCAATTTGCTTGTGGATCGTGTATTCCAGAGATTGGAAACACCTCTACGATCATGTCACTCTTTGAAAACTGTTCACTATTAAGCCAGCACTTTTCAATCTGATCCCGATATTTCATTGCCGCCAGGTATGGCGGAAGCATCACCTCAGTCTCGTAAGGAATTTCAGTAGTAACAGCTAATGATTGGCAGCCGACCAAAAAAAGCAAAAATGAACAACATAATAACTCTCGCACAACACCAACATCCTTATTTAAAAACAGAGTTTAGAAATACAAAGTGCTCTTTAGCGTAACAACAAATAGGTTTTAATGACACAAGCCACCGAATGGTGGCTTGCAATTAGACATAAAATGAAGTCCGTGAATGACGCTACTTACCTACCGCAACCCCTTCACGCCTGGGATCTGCACCACCAAGGTAACCGGTAGGCATGACCTGAATACCGTGCAGTCCACTGTTTAAGTCCACAATTTTAACCTTGTGCCCTAACGCTTCAAGCGGTGCCTGCAATGCTTCAATTGGCGTGCCTTTTTCCAAGGCTGTGTAGTCGTTTCGGTTTGTGATCTTCGGCAGGTTAATAGCCTGCTGAATGTCTAATCCGTAGTCAATTACACCAATCAGGGTCTGCGCGACATAACTCACAATACGGCTGCCGCCCGGCGAGCCCACCAGTAATTCCAGATTACCGTCCTCATCGAACACCATAGTGGGGCTCATCGCACTTCTGGGACGCTTATGTGGCTCTACACGATTAGGGACCGGGAAACGGTTTTGCGAGGGTGAAAATGAAAAGTCGGTTAACTGGTTGTTCAACAGAAAGCCGTCGACCATCAGGCCAGAACCAAACATAAACTCGACACTGGTTGTCATCGACACCGCATTACCGGCCTTGTCTACTACCACGAAGTGACTGGTGTTCGGTTGTTCTAACGTACTTCCGGCAATTACCTGGGTACTGAACGGCTCCCCTGCCCGGGCAAATCGCCAGGGCTTGTCTGGTGCGATAAATTCACCACGGCGTTCCAGATAGCCT
>NZ_CFIDRX010000208.1:0-6917 GCF_984433645.1 Marisediminitalea sp. | reverse complement strand
CAAATCCAACGTATTTATCATTAAAACCAGGAAAAAACAGATTTTTCGCTGAAATAAAACAACAGAAACAGACTATTAAATTCTTAAATACATTCAATCAAAATAAACAATTTTTTAACTACTTATTTACATGATGTCATAGCTCTCGATGTTGAATGAGCGCATTTATTATTCACACTACCGAGAAAACACAATGACAACACACAATAAAAACGCATGTTATCTGGCCGTGCTGGCAGCATTAAGTCAGTCTGTCTGGGCACAAACCGATGAACAAACCACCACACCAGAGTATGGCTTCGAGAAAATTGAAGTGACTGCCCAGCGCAAATCCGAAAGCATTCAGGATGCCGCCCTGCCTATCGATGCCATTACTCAAAATGAATTATCCCGGGACGGCGTCTCCAACGTCATGGGCCTGTCAAAAGTATCGCCCTCACTGAGCGTAGTCAGTGGTGGTGGCTCAAATGCGGTTTACTTCGTGCGTGGGGTTGGCAACTTCGCAGTGAATGCCTATACCGACCCGGCACTGGCTTTTAATGTCGACGGTATTTATATTGGCCGTCCTTCCGCCACTACGGCGTCATTTCTCGACCTTGAACGAGTAGAAGTGTTAAAAGGTCCCCAGGGTACCCTGTATGGTCGAAACGCCACGGCAGGTGCGATTAACATCATCCCGCAGAAGCCTGTGCTGGACGAATATTCAGCCTCCCTGTCTTTGGGGGTGGGTAACTACGGCACACTGGAAACATCGGCAGCCGTAAACTTCCCCATTGCGGATAATTGGGCGGCACGCGTTGCAGGGGCAACGCTCTCCAATGATGGATATAACGACGACGGCACGGCGTCCACCGATGACGCCGCGCTTCGCGCACAGATTTTCGGTGAAGTGTCAGATGATCTGACTGTTCGTGTTAGTGTTGACTACTCTACGACACAAGGAACAGGCAGCGCACCCACCTATCTTGGCACATACGGATTTCCGTTTGCCGGTGTGAGTGACAATCCAAACAATATTCCTGGCTACAATTTCAATCCCGCCCCTGAAAACGTGTCAGCGCCGTTTACTGGCCCTTACACAGATGCGGCTCGCGATTACTTTGCAACGCTATCAACGACACCGGGATTTACCTCTACCACTCCTCAGCGGCCGTCGTATATTGACAATGAATATATCGGCGTCACGGGTGAAATTAACTTAACCACCGATCTGGGAGACTTAGTTGTTCTGCCAGCTTATCGTGAGGCAGATATCGATTTGGTGTTTGTGAGCCCTGGCTTTCAGGCTGCAGAGAATAATGAGCACCATGAACAATTCAGCCTGGAGTCACGTTTCTCATTGACGGCAGGCAACACAGACTGGATTTTCGGCGCCTATTACTTCGACGAAACCGTCTCAGGCGCGCTGTCATTCAATCAATACAGTCTGCAATCTACCCAAACTATTGAGGCATCTGAGTCCACTTCCACCGCGCTGTTCGCCCGTGCAACCTATCACCTGAACGACGACCTGCGCTTGGTTGGCGGTATACGGTGGAGTGATGATGAAAAATCCATGGACGGCGTGGCCAATGTATTCTTGAACGTATGTATACGTGAAATGGAAGTGTATCCTGGTGGACCTGTCATTCCCAACTGTGACGGCGCCCCGGTGATCCCTGCCGGTCTCACCATTGAGGAAACGCTGGCGCAAATTGACCCAGCCGATTTACCTTTAGGCGCACCTGGCATCGGCACGGGTCCTGTCCCTTTTGGTCAGTTGCCATTGTTCCCCGGAGCACCTGATAACCTGCGGGCAAATTTGTTGTTTATAAACCCCACTACAGTGCAAAGAACCCGTAATGAGAGCGAAGTCACCTATCGCATAGCCGCTGAATATGACGCAGCCAAAGACAGTTTACTGTATGCCAGTGTAGAAACTGGTTATCGCTCAGGCGGCTTTACGTTAAGTACCGGTAAGGAAGAGTTTGAACCTGAGTTTTTAAATGCCTATACCCTCGGCAGTAAGAACTTGTTTTTAAACGGCGTGTTAAAGCTTAATGCCGAATTGTTTTACTGGGACTATGAAGATCAGCAAGCCAGTCACCTGGGCCTGGATGCAAATGGCAATTCGGCGCTGGTTACCGAGAATATCGGTGAGTCCAGCATAAAAGGGGCAGAGCTGGATATCTGGTATGCCGCCTCAGCCGATCTTACTGTTCGAGGCACGATGCAATATCTGAACAATAAAATTGAGCAATACAGCTACCAGCAGCTTACACCTGATCCTGATGTACGTGTTGTGACAGGTTGTGCTCAGGAACTGGTAGAAACCACTGAAAATGGTGGGATATGGGATGTTGATTGTTCTGGCAAAGAAGGTCGGAACTCACCAAAGCTATCAGGTAATCTAGGTGTCGACTATCACTTCGAGCTGGGAGACTGGATCGGAACTTATTCGCTGGATGCCCGATATCGGGGCGACCGCTGGATAGGCTTTGATTACCTGCCTGTTCAACGCGCAGAGGCCGTCACAACGGTTGATACTGCCTTACAGTTTGAAACAATGGATGGCGACTGGCAGGTCATGGCCTATGCACGCAACGTTACTAACGAAGGCATACAGTCCATCACCCAAACGATTGGTCTGGTTGATAACGTGATTTCCACTGTGTATGAACCTCCTCGCACGGTAGGCATCCGAGTGAGTTACAATTACTTCTAAGTTGCATCACTCTAACGGGGCTTTATACGAGCCCCGTTTTTTCCCGCACAACAGCTTTAACCTGTTGTCGAACAAAGTGTGTCTGTTGACATACCTTGTAAAGAATTCCTCCTCTTCTTACGTCTTTCCCAATGGTAAAGTATGCTGAGTATCATCAACAGGCACGCCATTTATGCATCAGTCACCCAAAAATACATTTCGCACCCTGGCCCTCGGTCTTACTCTGTCATTTGCCATTTCGGGCTGTGTCATACACGTGGGTGGAAACCATCATAATGAAGACTTCACTGGCAGTGTAAGTAAGGTCTTTGGCGGTATCGATATTGGCGACCACCGCACGGTGTCTGATTTATCTACGGTTAACGGTGGTATAGAGCTTGGCGATCACGTATACACCGGCAGCATCAGTACCGTTAATGGTGGTGTTCAGGTTGGCGAGCATGCCGACATTGCCTCTATCAACGTGGTAAACGGCGACGTAGAAAGTAATGACCATCTTACGGTAAGACAAAGCATAACTACCGTAAATGGGGAGATTCAGTTAGCGAAGCACGCCAAAGTCGGCGGAAATCTGATTACGGTGAATGGCGATATCGAAGCAGCAGATTTGTCCCTGAGCGGTAACATTGAAACAGTAAATGGCGATATCCGCATTGAAGGACACAGCCAGATAGACGGTGACATTACCTTCAAGCGTCCGCATAAAAGCAATAACAGCGACACCCCTAGCCTGGTGTTAGGCGATGACGTTATGCTTGACGGCAGCATTATTTTAGAGCGCGATGTAAATTTAACGATCCCAGATAGATTAAAATCCCGTATTCTATGGCAAAATTCTCACCAGTAATGGTTAACTTACGGGTTTTACACAATGGACTTTAATTCATTTAGCGTTACCAATAGTCAGGGAAAATCTGTTCCTCTGTCTGACTACGACGACAAAGTGTTACTGATCGTCAATACCGCCAGTAAGTGTGGTTTTACCCCACAGTATGACGGTCTTGAAGCGCTATACAAAGAATATCAGAGCATGGGACTGGAAATCATTGCTTTCCCCTGTAACCAGTTTGGAAAACAAGAGCCCGGCGACAACGCTGCCATTCAGGAATTTTGCTCACTGACGTTTGACGTAACCTTTCCGGTAATGGCAAAGGTTGATGTCAATGGTGAGAATACCATTCCACTGTATGAGTACCTCAAAAAGGCCGCTCCCGGTGTATTGGGTACCCAGGGTATCAAATGGAACTTCACGAAATTTCTGGTTAGTCGCGATCGCAAGACCATCAAGCGCTACGCGCCAAAGGATAAACCCGAAGCGCTGAAATCCGATATCGAGAACATGTTAAACATGTAACTTCTCGTATCTCGCGTAACATGCGGCGCGGACTCCCTTTTGTCTGCGCCATGTTTACTTATCCCCGGTAATATCTGCTATTTATCCTGGCCATTCCAGGACTGGTCGAATCTTTTCTGTTAACAGGCTCATAACAGTTGTCGCTAACTTATGCTGTGATAGTCTGGTGTTATAACAATAATGCACCAAGACAAGAGACTTCAAAATGAAAGCGCTATCAGCCTGTGCGATATCCCTGTTTTTACTGGGTATATCCAGCTCCGCCCTTGCCACCGACAACCAGCTTACCGAACAAGAAAAACAACAAGGATGGCAATTATTATTCGATGGTCAGTCCCTGTCACACTGGCGAAACTACCAACAAGACAGCATCAGCCCCAAATGGCAAATTCAGGACAACGCCATCACGCTCACCGATGGGGGTGCCGGGGACATTATCACGCGCCAACAATACGGCGATTTTGAACTGACCCTCGACTGGAAGATTTCAGAAGGCGGTAACAGCGGCATCTTTTTTCTGGCTGACGAAACCGGAAAATACGTTTTTTCTCACGCACCAGAAATTCAGATCATCGACAATGAAAGACACCCCGACAGCAAGCTGGACTCCCGTCGCGCCGGTGCGCTGTACGACATGATTGCGGCACCCGCTGCCTCTCAAAAGCCCGCGGGAGAATGGAATACAGTTAAGATTTCGTTGCATGACAATGTGCTGCAGGTTTGGCAAAACGACGTAATGACCGTGCACATTGTTATGCATTCCTCTACGTGGGAGAAGCTGGTAGCTGCCAGCAAATTTGCCAAATGGACAGGGTTTGCAGCACAGACTAAAGGCCATATAGGGCTTCAGGATCACGGTGACAAAGTCGCCTTTAAAAATATAAAGATCAGGGAGCTGCCATAATGACTACCTTCAAGCATGAGGTTCTGGTTGTAGGCTCCGGTGCAGGCGGTGCAATGGCTGCTTACGAACTCACTAAAGCCGGAATTAACGTGTTACTGCTCGAGGCCGGCCGCAACTACGATCCGGTAAAAGAAACGCCAATGTTTAAGCGCAAAGCCGACGCGCCCCTGATGGCCGCAGGTAATGCAGACAAGGACTTTGGGTATTACGACGCCACAGTAGACGGGGGGTGGACGGTACCCGATGAGCCCTACACCACCGATGAAGATTCAGAGTTCCTGTGGTGGCGAGCACGTATGCTCGGCGGGCGAACCAACCACTGGGGCAGGTATTCTCTGCGCTTCAGTGAGCACGACTTTAAAGGCAAGTCGCGAGACGGGTTAGGTGCTGACTGGCCGTTTGAGTACAGCGACATTGCGCCCTGGTACGACAAAACAGAAGCATTGGTGGGCGTATGTGGCACCAATACGGGCCTGGACGACATGCCTGACTCTCCGCCCGGGGTATTACAACCACCGCCGAAACCACGTGTACCGGAGTTACTGGTCGCCGCGGCCGCCAATAAACTAGGCATGAAAGCCGTGCCCATGCACCGGGCGGTGCTTACTCGCCCTAAGGATGACAGGGCAGCCTGTTTTTATGCAACACCGTGTGGACACGGCTGTTCCATTGGCGCAGCCTTTCAGACCACAACATCGCTTTTACCCATGGCACAAAAAACCGGGCACCTGAGAGTGATTACCGATGCCATGGTCAAAAACGTCAATACCGACGCCGATGGCAAGGTCACCGGGGTCACCTATATCGATAAGAACCGAAACGAAGCGATTTCGCTAACAGCAAAGGTCGTCATTCTGGCTGCCAGTGCCTGCGAAAGCGCTCGTATCATGCTGAATTCTAAGTCGCACAAACACCCCAATGGACTGGCAAACTCAAGCGGACAATTGGGCAAAAACCTGATGGATTCAACCGGAGCCGGGCTTGGCGCAACCATCCCTGTTTTGCGTAACCGGCCGCGCTACAATGAAGATGGCCACACGGCAAACCATCTGTTCATTCCCTGGTGGGGCCATGAGGCACAAGCCAATGGCGAACTGAATTTCCCGCGCGGTTACCACTTTGAGATTGGCAGTGGCTTTGGCGAGCCAGGTGCCTGGGTATCCGGCGATTTCAAAGGCTACGGCGAGTCATTGAAAGACGAAGCTAAGGCCAATTACGGCGCGTCGGTGTACTTCGCACTGCGAGGTGAAATGCTTCCCAACCCGGATTGCTACATGGATATCGACCCGACGGTTACCGACAAATGGGGTATACCAGTGGCCCGTTTTCACTGGAAATGGTCTGTGCATGAAATCAATCAGGTGGCACATGGGCTGGAGACGGCCAAAGCACTGCTTGAAACCATGGGTGCCGAGGTGGGGGACTTACCACCAGCCGAACAGGCCATTGCCAAAGGCGGGCAAATCATTCACGAAGTCGGCACTGCCCGTATGGGTGCATCCAGCGCGGATTCGGTTACCAATCAATGGGGCCAAACCTGGGACTGCCCTAACCTGTTCGTCATGGATGGCGGCGTTTTCGCGTCAAACCCACATAAAAACTGCACACTGACCATTCTGACGCTAGCCATGCGCAACGCAAACTGGCTGGCAGGTCAATTGCAACAGGGAACACTGTGATATGAAAAACGTCAATTCCACCCGTTTACCAGCAATGCCTGCAATGAGCCGCCGTCAGTCTCTGAAGTTATTCGGACTCATGGTTGCCGGCGCTACGGTACCAGGTCTTGCCGCATGCACCAGCACGCCGTCCACCGACGTTGCTGCCAATGGCAATAACAGTTTAATGGATGCCGGCCATTGGCCTGCTATGGATATTCAGCCTATTGCCCTTAAAGGTTACGGCAAAGATCCAAATCTGATCATTCCACCCAGCTCCCCCTGGCCAAGGACACT
>NZ_CFIDRX010000207.1:0-6940 GCF_984433645.1 Marisediminitalea sp. | reverse complement strand
GATTAACTTACCGTTTACTGGACGAAACGGACGGTGAGTTTTTGTGGGAACTCGACCAGTGCGAAGCGGTGATGCGCTTTATTAATGGTGGCCGCAAAACTAGCCGGAAAGAAACGAATGACATTTTTATACCGCGTATGCTTAGCTATCGAAATGCGCCAGCGGGGTGGGGATTGTGGCAAGCATCTCTAAAAGACGGCGATAAGACGGCACTCGGCTGGATACTGGTGCGTCCTCATGGTTATTTTACTGAGCAACGTGACGATAGTGTTATTGAGCTGGGATGGCGATTTAAGCAGGACTGGTGGGGAAAAGGCTATGCCACTGAAGCGGCGCGTGCCGTGATGACCTATATGCAAACATTGGGCGCACACTCATTCAGTGCGATAGCCCTGCCAGAGAATACCGCTTCCATTCACATAATGAAAAAACTGGGTATGACATTCAGCCATACCGAGCATTATCAGGACCAGGTATTTAACGACGATATTGTTGTTTACCACACTGACGCTACAAAGCCTTAAACCCCTTCACGGTAACGCTACACAGTCACTTGCCCTAGGATTTCAAGCCTGTGATCAATCCGTCTTTTTTAAGTGCATTGGAAGGTGAAAACCAGTTGATACTGGCCTTGCCGTTACGTTTTACTTCGTATAATGCTTGATCGGCCTGTTTCATAGCGATGTCAAAATAAGTGGTATCTACCGCATGAGGGCCTTTCTTGAACATGGTTGCACCGATGCTAACGGTCACGTTGTTTAGCTGCCCCTGGTCTGTATCAAACGACAGTTGTTTAATTTCTTCCAGAATTGCCTGTAATATCTGATGGCAAACTGCATTATCTTTTGTGTCAATGTAGATCCCAAATTCCTCACCACCCAAACGGGATACCATGTCGTTGTTGCGAATATTGTGTTGCATCACCTTTGCAACAGCCCTTAAAACCTGATCACCAACAGGATGCCCGTAGGTGTCGTTCAGTGTTTTGAAGTTGTCGATATCGACTATAGCCAGACAGTGAGGCTCATTATTCTCGGCCGCAAATTGTTGAATTTTGTCAAAATAAGCGCGGCGATTCATTAAACCGGTAAGTGGATCGGTTGCTGCAAGATAGGATAAACGCTCTTCTGCCTCATAACGGGCTTGCTCAACTTCCACGGCCTTAAACAGATACGCCAGCGTTTCAGTTAGCGGAGTTAAGAACTCAACGTCTTTCTGAGAATAATCCTCCAGCTTATTCGCCAGGCCAATCATGCCGACGACCTTGTTTTCACGCTGGATAGGTAAACCCAAAAATCGCTTTAATACAGGGTGACCGGCTGGCGTGCCCTTCGAAGCTTTGTGCATCATGGGTTTATTCGCAATAACCGGAGCATTAGATGTGACAACATGCCCGAATAAATTACTCAGGTTGGTAAATCGCAATTCGCCTTTCTTAAATTTTTTGTATTCTGCTTTGGATGACTCGCTCCAGCTTACGTCCGAAATAGCATAAATTTGTAAACACGGGACGCCGTCTTCCGTTTCCATTTTGCCAATAAAGCCGTATGCGCTTTCGGCCAAATCAATAAGCTCAGGGAATATTTGTTCACAGGCTAACTGCAAGTCTTTTTGGGCGACAAACAAATTTTGTGCGTGGTTAATAAAACCCAGTAAACGCCGCTGTTTGTCGGCGTGGAGTTCAGCCAGCTTTTTCTCCGTGATATTGCGGTGAGTGGCCGCAAAACGCGTAGCCCTTCCCATTTCGTTGCGGGTGACCACCTTGCCATAGGTTTCTATCCACAAATACTGTCCTTCGGCATTACGCAGGCGGTACTCGATATCTACAACCCCATTAGGCTCTTTGAGGCTGTTCCCTATTTGAGAAATAAGTCTGTCTTTGTCGGCAGGGTGAACCAATTGCATCCAAAACATACTTTGCGTATCCACGCTGTCGGGATGAAGCTTCAGCATATGGCAAATGCGGTTGTTGACCCGTAACGTGTCGTTTTCGATATCCCAATCCGAGGTGCCTAGCCCAGAAGCTTCCAGCAATAAACGCATTCTTTCGTTGGTGTCGAGGATGCGGTTCTCAAGATACTTTTGCTCGGTGTTATTCAGCAATAAACCCTGGATAGCAATGAGATTTTCGTTATCGAAAATAGCGCGGGAGACTAACTTATACCAAACAGATCGGTTACCCGGCACTTTGACTCTGAAGTCACATTCACAAATTTCAGCGCCTTGCTGATGATTTCTAACCGTAAACAGAAAATGGTCTGTGTCGTCGTGATGGATTACATCTTCCAATTTAAATAACGATGCGTCTTCAGGCAATGCGACACCGAGCAGTTTAGTTAAGTTGGGAGACAAATAAGAAACGGACAGCGAAGGGCGAACTTGCCAACGTATCAATGCAGCAGGTGAGTTGTTTAGCAGTTCGTGTTCATCTTCTGAACTTAAATGCTTAAATATCAGTTCACAGTGTTGCCCAAGATGAGTACCGAAATTGTTTAGGGCTCGTAATTCTTTTGAAGATAACTGGCGGGGTTTGACGTCGATTATGCAAAAAGACCCCACCAAATCGTTATTAATTTTAACCGGTACCCCGGCATAAAAGCGAACAAAGGGGCTGCCCGCAACGGCAGGCATTTTTTGGGTGCGAGGATCCTTCTGTGTGTCCTCAATGTAAATCAGGTCATTGGAGTCAATGACCAGGTGACAAATGGCTTGCTTGAGTGGGGCTTCCGTTGTTTCTGTGCCGCATTTTGCTTTAATCCACAAGGTCTCGTTGTCACTGAGCCCCAGAAAAGCGACAGGCACATCAAACAACTCAGCAATAGATTGGACATACTGAGTAAGTTGAGTTTCATATTCCTGTCGGTGGAGACGATACTTCTCGATCAACGCCTGGTTCATTCGCTTCTGTCACTAAAAATGAAAATACAGTGTTTTTACTGGCCTCCGATGTATGTAATTCGCTGTCCATTGCTTCAACGTGATGGTGACCACATCAAGGGAAATAAAAACATTCTACGTTATTCAAAAGTAGTACACATATTGATATTCGCAACTTGGCCAATCGCGATAGAAAGCCTGTGGTGGCAATATTTGTGGACTATAATCGCAGTGATTAGGTGAGGTCTTTAAGCACGCTCTTAACGCGTTGATAGCGCTGCTCTTGTTCTTCAGATAACCGACCCGATTCTATCGTCTTCAGGCAATTGTGGATTAGGGTGCTATTAAGAGACTCTTTCGCTGCGTCACTGCTGGACTCTTTCAGGTTTATTGCGGTTGCCTGGAGCAAATTCAGCGCGATTGACGGATTTTTCGGCATAATGGTAAACGCCTGACGGAAGGTCTCTAGGGCTTTTTGCAGATCGCCGCGCTGGTATTGAATAACCGCATTGTTGTTGAGTGCTTTCGGGCTGAGTTTGATCTCGGTTTTTTCTACTTTTTCCTGTTGCACATATTGAAGAAATAAATCGCTTTGTGCCGGATCGTTATTGCAGCGACGTTCGATCATATCGAGGATTTTTAACGCGTGGTCCTGAATACCCACCTCGTGAAAGGCTTTGGCTTTGTCGAGCAGTCCTTCAATACTTTCTGTTTCCCAGGCGTCATTATTCAGTTGGTTAAGTAACGCTCGGGCATTGTCTACCTCGTCTTCCAGATACAGCATACGAGCGTCGATAACTTTTAACTGGTCGTCTATGTCAGCCTTGGGGAAGTTGCTTTTTAATTGTTTCAGGTATTCCGTTGATTGTTTAATGAGGCGTTTGGTGTGCTCTTCTTCTGCAGTCATGGCAAAGTCGATACCTGAACGCGCAACATTTAAATAAATCTCTGGTTTGTCATGAATCGAGTTTTTGGCAATTTTTACGATTTTCTTCGCTGCTTCAAACTGCGATTCGTAGTCGTGAGTCAAGCGGGATAAATCCAGCGCTTTGGCATGACGGTGAAGATTCCGTGGGGAAATTGCACTGGCTACCTCAACGCTTTCAAGCGCATCTTCAAATTCGTGATGTTTAATCTGTAGCGCAGCCAGCAGGTCGTAGGCCGCCAGCATAGAATCCTGTTTTAACGCCAGCTCAATAACCAGTTTTTCCGCTTCTTCATCCTGATCCAGCGAAATGTAGCTTTTTATCAGACCCAGCTGTGCCCAGGTGAAGTTCTGAACATTGATAATGGCCTGGTAGAATTCACGTGCTTCTTCGTAATGACCGCACGCTAGCAACAATTCACCTTTCAGTTTTAATGCCAGTGGGAAAAACTCGGAGTTTTTAGGCTCGGTAAGAAAGTTTTCTAACTCCAGCAACGCTTTGTCCAGAGTGCTTTGTTCTATGAGCTGATAAACTGGTTTCAAGGCCTTCTTGCGGGTCAGCAGGCGACCAAGGCGGCGATCCAGTTCACGCACAGTAAACGGCTTCGCTAGAAAGTCATCAGGCTGTAACTCTACAATACTGTGGACTATGTCAGCAGTGGTATCAGCAGAGATAAATACGAACGCCGTGCTAGGGGGCAATTCGTTGTGCTCTTTAAGCTGGTCATAAAGAAAATAACCGTCCTGCTCATTTTTTAAATCATACGAGCAAACGATTAAATCATAATGATGGCGGCGAATAGCGGATAATGCATTACTGGCCCGGTCGGCATATTCAATGTTTTGAAAGCCTAACTCCTCCAGTGAGTACTTAAGGTAACCCTTGGCAAGCACCTGATCGTCGATCACTAAGACACGTGTTTGTCTGGCCAGCTTTAAGTTCATTACCGCCTTATCCGTTTGGTTTCATAATGCTTTATCGGCAGCGCTGCCGAAAATATTATTTAAACCTGATTTGCAAGCCCTGTCACGAAAAACCTCATGGGTCAATGTGAAATCACTTTTCTGTTTAGTGGCCATTGGCGCGGCTATCCGTAAATCGATATAGTAGTTCGGTGAATCAATGTGATCTTAATTAGTTATCTGTCGCTACACGGTTAATGTGACTGACGAACTCTACAAAAAGGGAACTGATTGAATGGAAGCTTCAACCAATGAACTAGTAATGGCGTTAAATACATACTGGCAAGCGTTTATTGTGAAGTTACCGGCTATTGCATTGGGATTGGTGATAATGGTTATTATGGTCACTCTGGCGGGAAGAGTGGCTGCCGCTTTAATCAAACCAGTGGGATATTTGTCTGCAAGTCCGTTACTGCGTTCAGTAAGTCAACGGGCGATTAGCCTTATAATCATTTTGTTAGCGCTTTATATCTTCTTAAAACTGTCAGGTTTAACTGAATTCGCCGTTGCCATTATGAGCGGTACCGGTGTTTTAGGGTTAATTCTGGGCTTTGCATTTCGGGATATTGCAGAAAATATGATTGCCAGTTTACTGTTAACAGTGCAAAGACCATTTCGAATCAACGATGTCGTACAGATCAATAACTACACTGGTGTTGTGCAAAAAGTGACAACTCGGGCAACCACGCTGGTGGATTTTGACGGTAACCACATTCAAATACCCAATGCGGTCATATACAAAGGGACGATTAAAAACCTGACGGCAAACCCTAAAATGCGAGGGCAATTTACCATTGGAATAGGTTATGACGCAGACTGCCAACTCGCGCAAAAACTGGCACTTTCACTTATTTCGGAGCACCCTAATGTGCTGGATGAGCCTGAACCTTTGGTTTTGGTTGATGGGCTGGGGTCATCCACAATAAATTTGAAAGTGTATTTTTGGATAGATGTAGAAAGCACCAGTGTAGTTAAAATGGCATCGGTGCTCATGCGTGACCTGGTGAATCTCTTCACTGAAAAAGGCATCAGTATGCCGGATGACGCACGTGAAATAGTGTTTCCAGAAGGAGTACCAGTGCTTGTGCAACAGGGCACAGAGGAACAGCAATATACTAACCCCGACCAATCCGTTCGCCAGAATGAGCAAGCATTGACCAATAGGGCAGAGCCAAACGTTGAGTCACAATCCTTTCTCGATGATGTGTCCAGTGAAAATGACGACATTCGCAGGCAGGCAGACGAAGCCAGGGCTCCAGAACAAGGCACAAATATCTTGTCTTAATGCAGTCGCGTTTGAGTGTGACAGGCTTATCAGAGCGCGAACCAGAATCGATGGCTGTTGATGCTTTGAAAGAAAATTGAGAGTGTCTGCTGTGGCTCGCAACGAAGTTGTTGAACCAGTCGTCTTTGTTTTTTTGCTTTGGAAATGGTAAGAAGAAAGTGGTGGACGCTACTGGGCTTGAACCAGTGACCCTCGCCTTGTAAGGGCGATGCTCTCCCAACTGAGCTAAGCGTCCATATTTCTTTAAAGCTTGCCTAAGCAAGTGGGGCGGTATTATAGAGTCGGTTCCGTTAGTGTCAACAATAAAATTAAAGAAAAATGACTGTGTGCCCGAATTTTAGACACTCTGGCTGCATCTTAACTAAATTGATGAAAAGAACAGCGTTTTTTAATGTCGTTTTGAATTCTTTTATATCCAAAAACTACAACGTGGGTTTTTTGCATCGGTTGGAATTTGGGGGGGAATTGGACAGACACTTATTCAGCTCGACCAAAATAAGTGAACGCGGAAGTGCTAAGCCTTGGCTGAATGTGGACAGTCACTCTCTTATTTCATCAAAAAAGTGAAAGCGTAGTGGACACGCACTCATTTGTAATAATGAAAACGTGGACACCCACATAAATAAACCCAAAAGAGTGTCTGTATTAAAGAGACTGTTCTTTTTTGGACACCCACTCAGTTTTTCCAGTTGAGCGCTAGTAAAGCTAATAAAATAAAAGCGGTTCTTATATTTATACTTCTATTACCAAGTGGGTTGTCACTTAAAAAACACAATGAAAAAATAAAGGATAGAGAAGAAGAAAGAACCGGCGCTCATGTCAGCCAGGTAGTGTTCGTGCAGAATCTTTTTATTTAAAGTACCTGGTCTTTTCGGACACCCACTTACTTT
>NZ_CFIDRX010000206.1:0-6944 GCF_984433645.1 Marisediminitalea sp. | reverse complement strand
ACGCAAACCCAGCTGGATCTGGTTGCGCGCATTAGCGCCATACTCGTGCCAATGGAAAATGGTCACCCCGGGGCATTGGAAGTGGGCGCGCCACATGTTGTTGATGAATGGGTAAGTGCACCCTATGCAAGCCAACAGCGAGACCGCGACACTATTTTACGACTGTTATATTGGCTGGATGACGAAGCAGAACGCTTGTACAACTCGCCTTTTTTGGCACTGGACAACTATGCACAAATGGCTATTTTAGACACGATTGCATTTGGCACAGGCGCTGCACCCATTGCGTTCCATCGACCAGCGCAGGCATTCAACCGTTTGAGAACCTTGATACTGGCTGCGTATTTTTGCTCCGTACCAGGTAGCAAGGAGATTGGCTATATGGGGAATGTTGCCATTGCCGGTGATTATCCGGGGCCTACCGAGGAAGCGATGAGTCACCTCGATGACGCCCTTGCTTCACTTGGACTAACAGAATATGCCTACACTCCCTTAGGCGAATAAGTTTGCTCCTTCATAACGAACGGATTCTAATCCGTTCGTTATAGACCACTATTCATCCTCAGGCGTTGAATTAACGGCTACCGCTTGATTGTTTCTCAGTACAAGTGTACCCGCTAACATGTCGTGCCATCCCTGCTTTCTTTTATCTATTCCTACCCAAATCAAGCCAAGAAATAAGGGGATCGCAGACACGTAATAAGCCAGGTAACGGCCAATGTATTGGCCCTTGGATGGCTGCCCTCCGGTCTTTGCATCGACAATGGTTAATTTCAACATCATCTTGCCAGGTGTGGCCGCACGGTAAATCCAGAAAATGATGATCGCAATTGCAGGGAGTAAGTAATTCACGACGACATCCCAGAAGCCCTGAAAGTAGTTCGGACTTGTCCAGTACTGCATGCCATAAATAGCCGTCATAAGGGGCGCAATGACAATTAACAACAGAATAGAATCGATTAACGCTGCCCCTACTCTCACCCAAAACCCGGCGTATTCCTGTTCGTTCATATCATTCCTTTAGTTCACGTTTTCCGATGTAAGCCCATGATTATCACAAAGTCTCATTTTAAGCATAAGACTTACAAAAAATAACAACTTACTCTGAATACGATTTTTGCTATTGTTACTAAGTAAAGTCATCCATATGACCTACATTTGCGTTAACTAAAAAGACCCCAATAACGCTTTTTACACGGAATCATTGCTTTCTTATGCAAAACGTACCCAATTTCTTTTTGATTGGTGCTGCAAAATCAGGGACAACCTCAATTGCAGATTATCTGAACCAACACCCTGAGGTATATTTCTCTGCTTACAAGGAACCCAATTATTTCGCACTGGTCGGGGAAAACCTGTATCACCCGGGCCCGTTGTCAGAGAAAATGAATTACCACTTTCAATACAGCCGCTCACTCGTTACTCAAGAGAGCTATGAACAGGCTTTTGCCAATGCGGGCAACGCGAAAATTCGTGCCGATGCATCTGTACGCTACCTGTACTACCCCAAAACCGCTAAACGCATTGCTCAACATGCACCAGACGCAAAACTAATTGCAGTTCTCCGAGAGCCTGTTGCGCGCTTATATTCCCACTATTGTATGAACGTTCAATTTCAATCTGAACCACTGCCGTTGTTAAAAGCTATCGAAAACGAAGACAGCCGGGTTGCGGAAGGTTGGGGTTGGGATTGGCACTATACACGCCTTGGTTTGTACGCAGAGCAAATCGAGCGTTACTTGCAGCATTTCAACAATGACCAGCTTTTAGTAATACTTTACGATGATTTTGTAAAACACCCTCTCGAAACATACCAAAAAATTTGCCGTCATTTGAACATTTCAGATGCATTCATCCCAGATATGAGCCAACGAGGCAAAGTGCCTACTCAGCCCAGAAACCTTATGTTGGACAGGTGGTTAAACTGGCCCGACTCATCCCGAAATAAACTTGAGAAATGGTTACCTCCCTGGCGCGCAAAGAAGGTGATAGAGAAATTAAAAGCGCTCAATAATAAACCTGTGCCCAAGCTCTCTCCACACGTTCATGAGGCAATCTCTGTGCGCTTTCATGAAGACGTGAAAAAATTAGAAACCTTGCTGGATCGAGATATCCATTGGTACAAATAACACGGCTGATTAATACATACCTTGAAAAATGGTTACAAAACAGCAGGAGCAAACTGGTGTTCAGTTGACTGACGGTCACTATGATACAAATACTTAGCTGGCCAATAAGCGGAATACCTTTGAGCGGCTGGGCTGAACAGATACAACTTCAACTATCGTAAGTGATGTTGATATTGATCCAAAATACGTTTTTTCAGACTCTCTTATACTCTCATCAATAGGGCCGCTCTAACCCGCCACATGTCGCAAACCCAGCTAAAGTCACCCTGATTAATTGATTTTCGAAACTCTGGATTCAGGCACGTAGCTTCATTCGTTACTTGTGATTTACCTAGTTAGTTTTTGCCATCCACCAGCCATAATTCGCCATAGTTTGCTCTTACATATCCATGTTCACTCCAACACTGTGACACCTTTACTTGTTTGAATAGCGGTATCACTTACTCAACGACAGCTGCTATGTACCCCAAACGCATACCTAAACATTTGATATTTGACCCACAACCCAAACGCAAATCCAAAGCCTGGATTTGGTGGCTGATTGGCATCGCTATCACCGCGGTTATATCCGTGTTCAGCGTTTATGCCTTAGCGACACCGTACAACGATAATCACGCTGGAGAATTGAGACTAACCAGCGAAAGTGGACTAAAACTGCCGTCATTGCACCTTGAAACCACAGTCAAAACCGACATTAACGGCCTGGTTGTGACTACCGAGTATATTCAGCGCTTTAAGAATGACTCCGATGAATGGGTCGAAGGTGTTTACGTCTTTCCGCTACCTGACATGGCCGCCGTGCGTCACATGGAAATGCGCGTCGGTGAACGACGTATTATCGGCGAGATTAAAGAGCGCCATAAGGCGGAAACGCTGTATAAAAAAGCCCGCGCCGAAGGCAAGCGCGCGGCCATTACCACTCAACAGCGCGACAACCTTTTTACGCAAAAAGTGGCAAATATTGCGCCGCATCAGGAAATAGAAGTCAGGCTGAGCTTTATCGATACGGCAACGTACCAGGCTGGCGTGTTTGAGTGGCGACTGCCCACCACGCTTACGCCGCGCTATATTCCGGGCATATCGCAGCCACCAGAGGACGAGAGCGAATCGACAACCAACGCAGTGACCACCAACGCATTTGGTTGGGCTAGCGCAACCAATCAGGTACCCGACGCGCCATTCATTACGCCGGCGATGACTCCCCCACCCGAGTACGGGTTGAAAAACCCTCTGCGTTTAACCGTCTCGCTTCAAAGCGGCATGGAGCTGGCGTCTATCGAAGGTCTTTACCACGATATTGACGTGAATAAAAATAACGACCACTACAACATTACCTTTCAGCATGGCGTTGTAGAGATGGACCGGGATGTTGTTCTCCAGTGGACACCCGTAGTATCGGCGCAGCCACGCGCGGCGGTTTTCCAGCAACAACTGGAGGGCGACACCTATGCCATGGTTATGATGGTACCGCCAAATGCTCCGGTCGTGCATGCACTACCCAAGGATATTATTTTTGTCGTAGACACATCCGGCTCGATGCAGGGCAACTCGATTATTCAGGCTAAATCCAGCTTGCTCCTCGCCATCAAACAACTCTCTCCCGATGACCGCTTTAACGTCATTGCCTTTAACGATCATTTCAGTGTATTTAATGATCGTACAGTACCAGCCAGTGACGAGCTCAAACACATTGCAACACAATGGGTGTCTGCGCTGGATGCTGACGGCGGCACCGAAATGTACCCGGCGTTACAGGAAGCCTACAACCAATTAGCCGATCCTGAACGCCTGCAACAGGTGATCTTCATTACTGATGGCGCAATTGGCAATGAGGAAATGCTGTTTGAGCTTATAACGGCTCCCGGCCACAATGCGCGACTATTTACTGTGGGAATAGGCAGCGCGCCCAATGCGTTTTTTATGGCCAAAGCAGCACAATTGGGCCGTGGTAGCTATGAACTCATTGGCTACCGCGACGATGTTCACGGCAAGATGTCGAGATTGTTTAATAAACTGAATCACGTTGCGGCAACCAACATCACAATAGACTGGCCTGAAGACGTTGAGCCTTACCCATCTCAATCAGCAGACTTATTCCATTCTGAGGCGCTACTGGCTTTTGCAAAATTATCTGCCCCCCTGCAACACTTGCCGATTTCAGGTAATACCGCCCAGCAGGCATGGCAAACCACAATAACAGCGAATGACGCGGCTTCCACTTCGGGGATTGGCTCACTATGGGCAAGATACAAAGTGGCCGAAATCGAGGACCAGGCCCGGCGCGGCAACATACCGCAACAGGATGTTCGGGATGCGGTATTGGACGTTGCATTGACACACAGCTTGTTAACCCGCTTTACCGCCTTTATCGCCGTTGATGAAACACCGGTGAGACCGCAGTATTTGCCCCTGTTCGGTGAAGGCGTCACCAATGTAATGCCCCATGGCTCAGCACAACAGCGTATGCAGTTTGCCAATACAGCCACGTCCGCAACCCTCTCCATGTGGCTGGGTATTTGGGGCTGCGTTGCCCTGTTTATTTTGCATATCAATAGAATTCGAGTGAAATGATGACAACCCTTCCGTTCACGTCATTAAACCGTATTCGAACGAGATTGAAGCTCAAAACTCTGGTCTCAATATTACTCTGCCTCTTTATTGCATGCAGTTGGGGGCACACCGGGTGGATAAAAGGAAAAGCGGTGTTGGCGCAATACTTAATTGCTGACGCATGGCAACAGTCGTTAACCTCGAAAGAAACTATCAAACCCTGGTCCTGGGCAGATACCTGGCCGGTCGCCCGGCTCGAGTTTCCTGCGTTAAATGAATCGATGTATGTGTTGGCGGGCAGCCATGGCACCAGCCTGGCGTTTGGACCTGGCCTAGCTGATGGCACTGCCCTGCCCGGCGAAAAAGGCACGACTATCATTCATGGTCACAGAGACACCCATTTCGCGTTGCTCGAAAACCTGAGTATAGGTGATATTGTCAGAATCCAGTCTAGCGAGGGGGACTGGCAACACTATGTCATTTCAGACACCCATATCATTGATACCCGCTCGCATAAATGGCTAATCGACCCGAATGAGCATACCCTGCAATTAGTAACCTGCTACCCGTTTAATAGTAGCAATGTCAATCCACCGCTGCGGTATGTGGTTGAGGCGCAACCAACCTCACACTTCCTTGCCAGTTCGGTGAAAACACCACAGGTTTCGCGTTTGAAAATGTACACTGTGCCAGTAATTTGAATGCAAACTCATCTGACCAATTTTCGTCAACATTCTTTACAATACAATTACGAATGCACATTAAAGTATTGATATTTATCAAAATAAAAAACTGGCACCAATAATGCTACCGGTCATGCAACAGTCAATCTAAAAAAACAGATGATTTAATACTTAACCTGGAAAAAGGAACTTAAAATGAAAAAGTTATTATTGAGTGCTGGCTTACTTGTTGCGAGTTTTAGCGCGGCTGCAACAACTGTAGACATTTCACTTTGGTCACAGGAAGATTCTCCAAACTACAGTCGGAATGCCACTTGGAACGTAGGTTCCGGTAATAATGCTATCCAGAATTCTAATTCTTATGGCACCTTGGTCAGCGACTTCGTTGAAACCGGTGATTTCTCTTTCTTCGGCACAATGACTGCGACCACGGCCTCATTCAACGATAATGACATCATGGGTATTGTATTTGGTTGGCAGGACGACATGAACCACTATCGCTTGGGTTGGGAGCAAGGCGGTTTTAACGATGCAGGTTCTGGCGCTAGCGGTATGTGGTTAGTTGAGGAAGTCGCAGGTGTATCTACTATCCTGTTTCAAACCGAGCAATTTTGGGCTGACCTGGTTGAGTACAACTTTATTGTTGGTCGTTCAGGCAATGACATTAGCTTCTCTTTAGACGGTGTATCGCAAACATTTACTAATACCAGCTTCATGTCTGGCCGAGTTGGTTTTTACACTGAGAGCCAAACTGCAAACTTCTCAGGCTTAACGTCTGTACCACAAGCTCCGGATAACTTAGGCAAAGTTCCGGCTCCAGCTCCATTAGCCCTGCTGGGTCTTGCACTGGGTGTACTTGCTATTCGCCGTAAGGCATAAATTCCTGCCAGCGGGTAAGCAAGAACGCTCACCCGCTTCTTTACTTTCAAAAACGCCTCATCCCTCCGCTATTAAATTTAATTTGATTGGAATCACTTTTCCAACCAGAGCAATATTTCGAATAACGTAGAAATCTCACCTCACCTATAAAAACAACATTGAAAACTCGAATTATTGTCACCACAATAAGAAAATGAAGCGCATATCGTATCTTTCACTTTGGCTACTTTTCCTGTCAGTAATATGGGAAGTTGCTGGTGCGCATTCAGTCGACACTGCCTCCACTCATCACTCTGCACCCTATGCTCAAATCACGCCGAGTGACGTATCAGACGCACAAACGCTTGGTATTGCTCCGGTACTTTATTATCTAAAGCATGCAGTGCATTGGCTAACGTTGATATGTCACGAACCAGGGCTTTATCTGCGGGCACCATTACCCACCGTCCCGGTTGAGAGCCAGCTCAATACCTATCTTTCCCTAATTACTTATCAGCACTATCAGAGCTCTTTAGATCCGTTTTCCTTAAACCATTAAATTACCCCGCTTCACAGCGGACTTAATGCTATTGATAAGGAAGCAACATGGATTTGCCGTATTCCCTTTATTTACCCGCGCTGGTCTGGCTGGCCTTTTTCTGCCTGATTGGCCTGTTTTTTGTGTTTTATCGCTGGGCGAAAAAACGCAAAGGCGCTGCGTTAG
>NZ_CFIDRX010000205.1:0-7042 GCF_984433645.1 Marisediminitalea sp. | reverse complement strand
AGCTACTTGATACCTTAGAAGAACAGCGCAAAATTGGCTATGGCGTGTGCTATTTACTCATATGGCAACAGCAGTGCCTCGGCATGGGCATAGTTAACTATATTCACCCTATTCACAAGACCGCTAACATGGGGCTCTGGCTGGTGCCAGAAGCGCGTGGCAAGGGAGTGGCATATACCCTTTGCCAACGACTTATTGACCTGGCTACGCAGCCATTAAAACTGAACAGATTGGAATACCTGACGCTGCCCGACAATCACGCCAGTATTAAACTGGCACAATCGCTGGGCGCGCAAAAGGAAGGATTATGCAGGCGCAGGGTGTTTGGACAGGATGCGCTGTTATTCAGCCTTCTGATTTAACCCAAAACCGCCAAGGCGATCAGTCGATGTCTTCCAGTGGCCAAATCGCAATATAATCTTCAAACCTGTCTAAATCAGCATCGCTCTCGGCGACCGTTTTCCCTCTTACCGACATCCCGGCTTTATGCATCGCGGTTTTCTTATTGCGATTGAGCAATGGATGCCAGGAGGGTAGTCCCCGCCCTTCATGCAGTCGACGATAGCTGCAGCTTGGCGGCATGAAAAAGATGTCTTTCAGGTTTTCCTGGGTCAATTGCACACAGTCCGGCACAAGCTCGGTGCGCTTTGCGTACTGGGTACAACTGCAGGTTTTGGTGTTCAGCAAGTCACAAGCAATATTGGTAAAGTGAATCACTTCACCGGCCTGGACATGGGCGGTAGTCGTGGCTTCATTTACGGCCTCGTCGTCAATGAATTTGTGCAGGCAGCATTTGGCGCAGCCATCACAAATTGACTCCCACTCAGAACGGCTCATTTCGTCGAGGGATTTGGTCTCCCAAAAGCGTTCCATATTAGTTCCCCACTACTCGGGTATTAATATCGAACCAGGGCGACATCGACAGCGTTAGCGTGTCATCTGGTTGTAATGGACCAACACCTTTGGGTGTACCCGTCAAAACAATATCTCCCGGGACCAGCGTAAACACCTCGGAAATAGCAACTAGCAAGGATACGGTATCCCGCATCATCATGTGCGTATTACCGCACTGTCGAACCTGGCCATTGATGGTCAGTGAAAAGGCCAACGCCTGTACATCGGCAACTTCGCTCATGGGGGCGAATGCACTAACAGGGCAGGCATTATCGAACGCTTTTGCACGCTCCCATGGATGGCCATCCTGCTTCAGTTGATCCTGCAAATCACGAAGCGTTAAGTCGAGTGCGAGCCCTACCCCTGCCATTGCAGATTTGGCTTGTTCGGCACTGGCATTAGACAACGTTTCACCAATGAGTATAGCCACTTCCAATTCGTTGTGACACGCCCCCCGGTTTGTTGGAATACTGATGACGTCATCGGCATGGCACAAGGCGGTAGCAGGCTTTAAAAACAATAGCGGTTCACCAGGCACTGCATTGTTAAGCTCCTGAATATGATCCAGGTAATTACGCCCCACACACACCACTTTGCCGGTAGGTAATCCAAAAGGTTGGCCTTGTAAATTGCGATGCTGATACATTAGTGCCCTCGCTTAATCCGCTCTGACAAATAGCTCACCGACACACCAAAATAGCTGCTGCGATTCCATTTCATTAGCGTATGAAAGTTTTGATAAACCAGATACAACCGGCCCTTTTCACCGTCCGGCATGATAAACGACGCATTGATGGCAACATCAGGTAAGTCGCGACCATCGTATCGCCTTACCCCTTGCGCTTGCCAGAATGACAGTGGCTTAAACTTCGCTTTATCGAGCCCTGCCAGCGAATAATCAAAATCATCAGTTACCGATACCTGTCTGCCCCACGTGCCGTCGTTTACCCAGCCTTCAGACGAGAGGAAATTCGCAATTGAGGCAAACACGTCGGCGGGCGTGCCCCAGATATCTTTTTTACCGTCACCATCGTAATCTACTGCGTAGTTTAGGAATGAGGTTGGCATGAACTGGCTTTGCCCCATGGCCCCCGCCCATGAACCATTGAAATCTTTCAGCGAAATATGGCCTTCCTGCAAAATGGTTAACGCCGCCAACAGCTGTTTCTTAAACAGCGCTTCACGACGCCCTTCAAAAGCCAGTGATGCCAGCGCAGATAACACCGGGTGTTTGCCCTGAATTTTACCAAAGTTCGATTCATTCCCCCACAACGCGACAATAAACCGCGGTTGCACACCATAGCGCTGACCTATTTCCGTTAACAGAGGCTGATGTGTTTTCATCAGATCTATTGCCTGCTTCACTTTCCAGTCAGGTACCCGGGTAGTGAGGTAGGTGTCCAGGGTAATTTTCTTTTCTGGCTGATTATTGTCGGCTTTCACTACGGTAGGGCGATAAAACACCGTCGCGAATACGTTATCAATAAACTGCTTGCCAAACCCTTGCGCGACCGCTTCTTGCTTCAACGCGGCTTTATAGGTTTCAAACTCTGCTTCTTTACTGTCTGCGGCATAGCTAATGGCCGACACCAGCATTGCACAACACACAATGCCGAATTGCTTAATCTTGTTCATAGCGGCTTTATGCTTGTGATGGTTTACTGTCCAGACCAAGGCTTTCCCGGTGTTTCTCGAGTAAGTTGTCTTCTTTGGGCGGCATTTGCAGATAGAACCCCTGCTCATTCATCGCTTCAATTAACCTGGCTTTGTCTACGCCGGCAAGCGCCTCACGCTTTTGAACAGGTAACATCATTACCAATTGAGGTTTGCCAAACTGCGCCATCAGCGCTTCTGGGACCGCTGAAAAATCATCTTTTTTCGCCACATACAGGTACATGCCTGCTTTTTTGGCGGTTTTATATACTGCAATTAACATGATTTACCTATTCTTTTCAGTTAAATACTGCCTGAGCGACAGGCTCAAAATACGTCGCTCGCCAACCAGTCAGCACATCGGGTTTTAAGCCCTGAACCCGGCATTCATCAATATCGAACCAATGCCATTTTATAAGTTGGTTAAGCTGCTTTTTGGACGCAATGACTTCTTCGCTCACGCCTTGTTCTACTGCAATTTCCGCCGCCGCATGCTTAAGTCTGGCCAACGTTTGCTTGTAATGCGGAAAATCTATCAGCCGTTTTATGCGCGGAATATGAGCCTCTGACGAGGTATTGTCAAATTCCTCGAGTCCTTGACGAATGATGTCCAGTAGAATTTCAGGCCGCAAACGTCGTTCTTGCGGTGTTAAACAATGAATACGCGACAGCGCGCCCTTAGACTGCGGCATACGTAATGCCAATTCAAACAGGTGCGCTTCTTTGAACACAAAATTCAGGGCCATGTCTTTTTGCTGCGCACGGGTGAGCCGCCATGCAGCCAGATGCTTCAGCACGGTGAGTTGCTGAGAAGAGAGCTTCCAGGCATTTTTGATTTGCAGGTATGCATACTCCGCCGGCATCGTCGCTTTTTTCTTCTCGCTCAAGGACGCTGACTCGGATAAGACCCAATCCAATTTCCCCCGGGCTTCAACCATATCGTAAAGTTGCTCAAAAGCCGGCAGCAGATACAACACGTCATCAGCAGCATAACGACACTGATTATCAGACAACGGCCTGGCCAGCCAGTCGGTGCGGGACTCCCCTTTTTCCAACGTGATCTCAAGCAGCATTTCAATCATGCGCCCATAACCCATAGTCGTGCCCAGCCCCAAAAGACCTGCAGCAAATTGCGTATCGAAAATAGGCGTGGGGACTAACGAGAATGTCGCCAGGAAGGCTTCCAAATCTTCTGAACAGGAATGCAGGACTTTAATCACATCCGGATTTACCAGTAACGACGTTAATGATGATAAATCGTCAATCGCCAGGGGATCGATAAGCGCAAGCTGATGCCCATCGAACAGCTGTACCAACCCCAGCGCAGGGGCGAGCGTGCGTGTGCGGACAAATTCCGTATCAATAGCGATTGCTTTGTGACGGGCCGCTCGCGCACATACCAGATCGAGGGTTTCCTGGTCCTGTATAAAAATATAATCCATAAATAAAAAAGCCGGCTTAACGCCGGCTTTTTTCAGGTCTTTGCATCGTATTAATTACGAAGCTCGCGACGCAGA
Source organism: Marisediminitalea sp. (assembly GCF_984433645.1). Lineage (NCBI taxonomy): Bacteria > Pseudomonadati > Pseudomonadota > Gammaproteobacteria > Alteromonadales > Alteromonadaceae > Marisediminitalea > Marisediminitalea sp. Next base: position 2,978 of record NZ_CFIDRX010000205.1, on the reverse strand, counting down.
ATCTTACCGACGTTTGTTTTAGGTAATTCTTCTTTGAATTCTACGTGTTTAGGCACCTTGTAGCCAGTAAGATGTGACCGACAGTGCGCAATCACCGCTTCCGCGGTTAACGAATCATCTTTTCTGACAATGAAAAGCTTCACTACTTCACCGCTGACTTCATGAGGTACACCGATAGCCGCAGCTTCAAGCACTGCGTCGTGCATTGCTGCCACTTCTTCAATTTCGTTAGGGAACACATTGAAGCCCGATACCAGGATCATGTCTTTCTTGCGGTCCACAATGTAGAAATAGCCGTCGTCGTCAGCCCGGGCGATATCCCCCGTGGCCAGCCAGCCGTCGCGAATAATTTCGTCGGTAGCTTCAGGGCGGTTGAAATAACCTTTCATGACCTGCGGGCCTTTTACCCACATTTCTCCCGACTCACCGGGCGCTACTTCATTACCGCTCTCATCCATCAGCATAATATCCGTCGACGGCACGGGCATACCGATCGAGCCTTTGTAAGCATCGAGCTGCGGCGGGTTCACCGTAACAACCGGTGCACATTCTGTCAGGCCGTAACCTTCTAACAATACAGTACCGGCAACCTTTTGCCAGCGCTCCGCCACCGGGCGTTGCACGGCCATTCCGCCGCCTAACCCAAATTTGAAGTTGGTGAAATCCAAATCGGCGAATCCAGGGGTGTTGAGCAATCCGTTAAACAGGGTATTGACTCCCGGCAGAATCACAAACGGGTACTTACTTAATTCTTTCACAAAGCCAGGCATATCACGGGGGTTCGTGATCAGCAGGTTCGGACAACCAAACTTCAGGAATAACAAGCAGTTCGCTGTTAATGCAAAGATGTGATAGAGCGGCAATGCCGTTACCACCAAGTCTTTTCCTGGCGTTATCACAGTCGCCAGAATACCCGACACCTGTTCCAAATTGGCTATCATATTGCGGTGGGTCAGCATAGCGCCTTTTGATACACCCGTGGTACCGCCGGTATATTGCAAAAATGCCAGACTTTGATTGTCGATCTCGACCTTTTCGAACCCCAGCAGACTACCTGCTCGCAACGTTTCCATGAAGGGCTTGGCTTGTGGCAAGTTAAAGTCCGGCACCATTTTCTTCACGCGCTTCACAACGAAGTTCACCACCCAACGCTTCGGTGCAGGCAACATGTCACCCAACGAAGTCAGCAGCACTTCCTTAACGCCGGTTTCTGCGACAACCTTCTCCAGGGTGTGTGCAAAATTCTGCACAATCACAATGCCCTTCGCGCCACTGTCATTTAACTGGTGCTTTAGCTCCCGGGCCGTGTACAAGGGATTAACGTTCACTACGGTCATACCTGCACGTAAAATACCGAACATGGCTACCGGATACTGCAGCAGGTTAGGCATCATGATGGCAACGGCATCACCCGGTTCAAAACCGGCGTGCTGTAGGTATGCAGCGAAATTTTTAGAATGCGTATCGAGCTCCGCAAAGCTCATTTCCTGACCCATGTTAATGTAGGCCGTCTTGTCGCCATATTTGGCAACAGATTCGTCAAGAATATCAACGATTGACGCGTAACGGTCCGGATCGATTTCCGGGGTTACTCTCGGGTCGTAATGCTTAAGCCAGTTTTTTTCCACCAACCTCTCCTGTCAACTTTACTTTGACGATGATTGTTCACAAAAGTCCACGCCACAGCCTCGGCATACGCACAAAACTGGTCCGATTTGTTGCAATAGTATCGGATGTTCGCAAAAAGATAAATGACGTTGTTTACATTTCCTCAACAAAGCGGCGAATCGCAGTGCTAACTGCTGAAGGTTTAACCATATGAAAATGATGTCCTCCTGAGAATAGTTCAAGCTGACTGTTTTTCCACCATATTTTCCGTTTTGAATAAACCGATTCAACGTGCTTGAAACTGTCGGTAGCGCCGCCAAACCAGACCGGACACTGAATACCGTTCATCAGATTTTGTGCCTGAGCCTCGGTCAAACGCAGCGTTGATTTGGTGCGTAATCGTGGGTCACTGCCCCACACTTTTTTACCCTCTTCGGTTTCTGTCAGGTTACGCAATATAATGGATTCTGCATGTTCAGCATTAATATCACTGATTTTGCATCTGGCGGTTACCGCCGCTTTCACATCCACCTCTCGCGCTGTATTTGTCGTGCTTTTCTTCGCTAACCGGCTTAGGGCAGATTCTCTGATCTGGTTCACACTCGTGTCAGCCTCGAGCGTCAATGGGCCACATGCGTCTATAGACACAACCTTAGCCACACGTTCGGGAAAGACTGCCGCATAGAGTGTACTTAAGATGCCACCAAGGGAATGCCCAACCAGAATGATATCCCGCCAGTCATTCACTTCTACCAGCTCATGTATATCCTGGATAAAGTCCAGTTGATGGTAATGCGCATCTGGCGATCGATGATAACTTTTGCCATGTCCGGGTAAATCGACAGCGATAAACTGGTAATCATCGAAATAAGGGAATAAACAAGCCAGACTGGCCGCATTGTCGAGGAATCCGTGTAACCCAAGAATCAGTGGCCCTGATTTGCCATTAGTCAGTCCCTGGATGTTGCCTTTAGACAAGGCGCACTGCCATGCTCGCATAAATGTATTTCCAAATACCAAAACCTGAAAGATCCAGTGTAACAAAGATGCGGCATGAAACTCTATGCCCCTTATCATTGGGGGCGGACACATTAAAAAAGCGGCAAACTATTGCCGCTTTTTCGTTAGTTAAGGAAATACACTTCCTTTTTACAGGCGGGTTATTGCCGCTATCTTTCGTGTCTGGTTCGAATCACTTTTGTTTCGTGAGCCTGACTACGACTGCGAACAGTTGAATTGCTGCTTCCAGATCGATAGGTGCGCTTGACCTGCGTTTGATTAGCGCCATTGTCTTTGATACGAATGACCGGACGAGGGCGATTTTGGTTGTAGTGATAGAAACTGAATCCCGCTCTGTAGCCCGGATGGTA
>NZ_CFIDRX010000204.1:0-7134 GCF_984433645.1 Marisediminitalea sp. | reverse complement strand
AGCCTCCGATTGTTTTACTTCCCTCTCAGGAAGTGGCGCGTATTATGCGTATATGAACCTAGTGCGTCAACCCCTTTTTTTCGCCCTTTTGTTTAACTGCTTATTATCTGTTCGCCAGCGTTGTTATTTCCAGCAAAATGGCGCTTTTCGTCGTTTTATAACCCATTCAGCTGAGCTTGCCTGCCTACATTTTCATCGATCATGTCATTGTTGAGAAAAGATAATTGTCAGCCAAGAATAAAAATTAAAGTGCTACCAGCAAGCTTAGGACGGCAAATAAGTACATTTTGTATTCTCAACACGTTACTGGGGAAGACGTTTCGGGTAGATGCGCCCGTAGCGCAATCGAATTATTGAGTGCTCAGTATACAAAATCGCCCAGATGCTTTGTTAGTGCTGGGGTTGAGACACAAAATGCGGCTCGAGTTGTTTAATCAGCGACGGCAAAAGATATGGTTTATCCGCCAGGTACTGCTGGGTTGTTATATTGGTATTATTAATCCAAAAAACACGGAGTTCTGGTGAGTGGATGAGCGCCAGTGAGGAATGAAAGTACTTTTCATAAAGCGCGTCGAGTTGACCCGCCTCAAAGGCTGTTTTTAATCCCTTTTCTATGCGAGTCGCCAATTCAGGCTGCTTGCCTGAGACATAGAAATACATTGGCAGGTAAGTCAGCATTGCTGTTTGTGTTGAATATGTCAGCGAGGGATATTGCTGGCTCAGGTTTACATGTTCCCCTATAAGTTCATAAGGACTGCGCATTAGCAGGTCAAACCGATTTGCCGTCAGCATAACAAATAAACCCTCATAGCGGCTGCCATAAACGATTCTGAAATGTTCATCTTCAAGAAAACGAGATGTTGACCAGCCGACGCCCTGACCAAACGAAAACTGATAGAAATCCTTCAGAGACGATACTTTATTTAGTGCAGGCAGAATGTTTGGCGTTGTAAAAAATAACCGGAAGCTTGCCAATCCCCGAACGAGTGGAAAGGGGACTCTGATAGCAGCGTTGTTCCAGCGCTCTTTCGCATGCGAAACAGTCACAGAAAATTGCTCGCCAACTTCAAGCCCTTTTAGTTGCCTCTCAGGCAAGGTTTCCGTGCTGTGATAACGGATCTCGAATTCACCAAATTCCTGTCGGGTTGATTCCAGTGACAATTCCAGTAATGCATGGACATACTGCAAATGTGATGAAGCCCGGTTCATGTGGGGGACTTGCACTACTGTAACCGAATTGTCAGGGGCGGGCGATGAGATTGCCCCAGTGGAAAAAAGCGCGAGAGAAAGCACGGCGCATACAAACAACTTCATTGATAGCGACTTTTAAATGAATCCCGCGTAAGAATAGTGTGCTTTGATGACAAAAGCGAAAAAGATGTGAATAAAAATAAACAGGTTGGAAGGAAAAGTGCACAAAAAAGCCCGACGATTGCCGGGCTTCTGATTATTTAGACGTTGAAGCGGAAGTGAATGACATCGCCATCTTTTACGATGTAGTCTTTACCTTCCAGACGCCATTTACCGGCATCTTTTGCACCTTGTTCACCGTTGAATTCGACAAAGTGGTCGTAACCTACGATTTCAGCGCGGATAAAACCTTTTTCAAAGTCGGTATGAATTTTACCTGCGGCTTGTGGTGCGGTAGAACCTTCTGGGAATGTCCAGGCACGCACTTCTTTCACGCCAGCCGTAAAGTACGTCTGCAAAGTCAGCAGGTTGTAGCCAGCGCGAATTACTCGGTTTAACCCCGGCTCTTCTAGGCCCATATCAGCCATGAACTCTTCGCGATCTTCGTCGTCCAGTTCGGCAATGTCCGATTCAATGGCTGCACATACTGCAACTACCACGGCGTTTTCTTCAGCTGCGATTGCCTTGACCTGATCCAGGTAAGGGTTGTTCTCGAAGCCATCTTCGTTCACGTTAGCAATATACATGGTGGGCTTTAGCGTAAGCATATGCATGTAGCTAATAGCCGCCAGTTCTTCTTTTTCTAAAGGCAGAGAGCGCAGCAGTAAACCTTCGTCCAGATGCGGTTTGATTTTTTCCAGTACTTTCATTTCAAACTTAGCATCGGCGTCACCGCCTTTTGCGCGCTTAGCTACGCGGTGCAACGCTTTCTCCGTTGTCTCAAGGTCTGCTAATGCTAATTCAGTGTTGATAATGTCGATATCGTCTTTAGGGCTGACTTTTCCGGCTACGTGAACAATGTTTTCATCGTCGAAACAACGCACAACATGGCCAATAGCGTCGGTTTCACGAATATTTGCCAGGAATTTATTACCCAGGCCTTCGCCTTTTGATGCACCTTCAACCAAACCTGCAATGTCAACGAACTCCATGGTAGTGGGGATGACGCGCTGCGGCTTTACAATTTCCGCCAGTTTATCAAGTCGAAGATCCGGAACCGGTACCACACCTGTGTTAGGTTCAATAGTACAGAAAGGAAAGTTAGCGGCTTCAATTCCCGCTTTGGTCAATGCATTGAACAACGTTGATTTACCAACGTTCGGCAGGCCTACAATGCCACATTTAAATCCCATGATGGAGCCCTTGAAATTAGAGGTTTATATCTGCTTTAAAACTGTGAAGGCGATTTTGCGCCATTTTCAGATCATTTTTAAGTAATATTTCAGTGCAGCGAACCGATTCATCGATAGCGCTCTCAATGGCTTCGCGCTCAGCCGGGGCTGGCTTGCCAAGCACATGTCCGGTTACCCGGCTTTTGTGACCCGGATGACCAATACCGATACGCAATCGCAAGAAATCGCGATTATTGCCCATTTTGGCAACGATATCGCGGATGCCGTTCTGGCTTGAGCTACCACCCACTTTGAATTTGGCCACACCTGGTGGTAAATCCAGTTCGTCAAATGCGACTAACATTTGTGACGGTTCTATACGATAGAAGTTCGCCAGTGCTGCAACAGACTGACCGCTTTTATTCATGAATGTGGTGGGGTAAAGCAACCGAATGTCCTGGCCTGCTACGTTGATTCGCGCAGTTTTACCAAAGAACTTACTTTCTGGCGTTAAGCTTGTCTGAAACGTCGCGGCGAGCTGGTCTAAAAACCATGCGCCTGCGTTGTGGCGGGTATTTTCGTATTCGGGGCCCGGATTACCCAGGCCCACAATGAGACGTATGTCTGCCAAAGGAATTATTCCTCAGCAGCGTCTTCTTCTGCTTCGTCAGCCGCGCCACCTTTAGGTGGTTTAACTGTCACAACTGCAAGGTCGTGAGCGTCGTCGCCTTTGGCCAGTTCTACAGAACTTACGCCAGCAGGCAGAGTCAGGTCAGACAGGTGCAGAGTTTGACCCAGTTCGATGTTAGCCATATCGACTTCGATGAACTCAGGCAGGTCTTTTGGTAAGCAGGTAATTTCTACTTCAGTTACGTGGTGTTCAGCAACACCGCCACCTTTAACCGCTGCAGATGAAGCTTCGTTAACGAAGTGCAGAGGTACAGACGTGTGAACGTCCTGGCCAGCAATTACACGTTGGAAATCCATGTGCATAATTTTTGGCTTGTAAGGGTGACGTTGAACGTCTTTCAGCAGAACTTCAACAGACTTGCCGTCGACGTTCAGCGTTAAAACGTGTGAGTAAAACGCTTCAAATTCTTGCGCTTGGATTACTTTGTTGTGCTCAAGCGTAATAGAAAGAGGGGCTTCTTCACCACCGTAAACGATAGCTGGAACCAGATCAGCGTGACGAAGGCGGCGGCTCGCACCTTTCCCTAAGTCTGTACGGATCTTCGCGTCCAGATTAAAAATTGCTTCAGACATTAACTGTCTCCAATTTAATATATTGATAATTAAGCAGAATTTCGCGACCAAAATCTGCAGTGTGCAGTAAAAGCACCGTTAATTAACAGCACATACTACCAACCCTGAATTTACAGGGCGGCGAATTCTACCACCCAAGTAGTGAAGATACAAACACAAAGCCCTATTTGAGCTGGGATTTAGCCGCTTCAGCATGGCTTTCATCGATGATGACTACCGATTTTACGACCAGTAGTTTGCCGTACTGGGTAAATGTAATGGCAGATTCATCGACTACACCACTGACTTCAGCAATTAGGCCGTCACGTCGATAGGCGGATTGTAGCCCCTTGAGTGTGTATTTTTGTCCTTTATGGGTATGCAAGGCAAAAAAGCCGCCTTCGAGGTTTTTATACACAATGGTGCCAGTGTACGTGACATGTTTGACGTGTTGGGACTGGTCTTGCTGATTTGTGTTTATTTCCGACCCAACTCGAGGCGACTCTACCGGTTTATTGGCAGAACAAGCTGTCAAGAGGGGGATTGATGCGATAGTTAAAAAGGCTAGAGTTTTGGTGTTGGGTTTAAACATTTTTAGTGCCCTGAATAGAAGGTGCATACTGATTATAACCTTTGTGTTGCCTATTTTATTTCCAGGGCGTCAAAAATCCTGAAATCATCTATAGTTATAGCAAACTTTGTGGTGCAGTTTCAGCAACACACCGCGCATCTACGGAATAACAATATATGCAAAACAACCGCCGTACGTTTTTAAAAGGGTCTGCAGCCGCGTTAACCGGGGCCATTTGCGCGACAAAAGCCCCGTACGTGTTCGCCAAAAAAACGGTCACGTTACGTGTAATGGGTACCCATGTCACGCTGCAGGAGCCGTTGCGACGCAGAGCAATGCAGGAGCTGGGAATCGATATACGCTTTGAGCCTATGGGCAGTGCTGCCGTGTTACAAAAGGCCTCGGCCGACCCGGCGTCTTTCGACCTTTATGAACAATGGTCAGATTCCATAAATGTGCTGTGGTACGCCGGCGCGATTCAGGCGCTTGACGTGGACAGGCTGACATACTGGCCAGAAATAAACGATTTAACGAAAACGGGCAAGATCAGCCCCGACGCACAGACCGGAGCAGGAGACGCGCCAAATAAAATTTTATTTGTTCAGAACGACGGCTTATTGGGACCTAAGCCAACCAAACAAATCAGTTTTATGCCTTATGTACACAATGTCGATTCATTTGGCTATGACACCCGGGTAATTGCGGAAGCAAAGGGCTATACGGAAGAATCCTGGGGATGGTTATTAGATGACGCAAATCGTGGAAAAGTGGGATTGGTTAACGCGCCAACTATCGGAATTTTTGATGCCGCCCTTGCAGCACAAGCTCAGGGATTAGTGCGGTTCAACGATATCGGCAATATGACCATCGCTGAACTTGATCAGCTGTTTGCGGTGTTAATTGAGAAAAAGCAGTCCGGACATTTCGCCGGGTTCTGGACATCGGTACCCCAGTCCGTTGAGTTTATGGTAAACAGACGCGTTAACATCCAGAGTATGTTTTCGCCTGGCGTCACAGCCTGTAAAGGGCAGGGCGTCCCGGTTCGATATGCGGCGCCTAAAGAGGGGTATCGAGCCTGGCATGGCGTAATGTGTTTGTCTTCTAAAACTACCGGACATGTAAAAGACGCCGCCTATGAATATATGAACTGGTGGTTGTCTGGCTATCCCGGAGCTTTCATTGCGCGTCAGGGCTATTACATCTCCAATCCGCAGCGTAGCCGTCCGCTGATGAGTGAAGCTGAGTGGGATTACTGGTACGAAGGACAGGAAGCGCGAGCGGGATTGACCGGCACCGATGGCAAGTTGTCAGTGAAAGCCGGAGAACGACGGGATGGAGGTAGCTATACCAAGCGATTCTCTAACATCGCCGTATGGAATACGGTCATGGATAACTATGATTACAGCCTGGATCGCTGGTATGAATTTCTCAATGCTTAAGCTGGTCAGGTAAACATGCTATCACGCCTCAAGTCTTCTATTGCGTTAAAAGTCAGCGCGGTGCTGGCGGTATTTTTATTGATTCTGGCTGTAAATTACGGTGTTTTGAACAATAAAATCAAACAGGTCGACACGTCGGTATCGCGTATTTTACTTATTTCAAACAACGCCATCCGGGTACTCGAAATCAATAAGGATATTGTGGACTTACAACGCAATGTGTCGGTTTTCGGTCAGTCTGGTAATGCTGCCATTCTGGAAAAGATGAAAGAAACGCATATCAGTATTCAGCAGCGCCTGGATGTGGTGAAACGCAATATCGTGGACCCGCTGGTGAATGAACCCATAAACGACATGCAGCTGTTGGTTAATCGCTACGGTGAAAATCTCGAGGTAGTGCAGTCGCTCTACGAAGCGAAAGATGTACTGATTGCCAAAGCGCTCCCTGATACCTTCATTAAGGGAGAGTCGCTCATTCAGTCACTCATTCAACAGGCAAAAGGCACAGATAAAACTACAGCCAGCCTGGCGTTGAATGCCTGGTATCAAATGAATCAGTCTGCCAACCTGTTTCTGACCCAGCGGCAATTTAAACAGCGCAGGGCGGTAAACGCGGCCATTGCCCAAATGCGTTCTACTGTCGGGACATTTTCAGATGGATTTGCTCGTGACCATAAGACTGAACTGGATGCACTGCTGCAATTAGGTAGTGACTATCAGCTGGAATTTGGGCAGGGGGTGCAGGCAAACCGTAATTACCTGTCGTTGGTGAATGTGGTGATGGCCGGTGATGCGGTTGAGTTCACCATTCAGGCCAACAAGCTAAGAGAGCGATCATTAGACTTGCTGGCGAATATAAAGCAGCAGGGCGAACAGGCGGTGTCAGTAACCCAGCGGCTAATTCAGCTTTCGGTGGTAGTTGGGCTTACACTGTTCATTATATTCGGGCTGTTTTTCCACTTACACATTACCAGTGCCATAAAACGACTCACTGAATCATTCCAGTCGTTCAGAACCGGTAATTTAACCGCGCCCATTCACGATACCCACAGACTGGACGAAATAGGCTTGCTGGCTGGTGCCGCTCAGCGCTTCCGAGCGGTTAGTGAAGACTTGCTTGACGCGAAGAAAGAAGCGGAAAATACGTCTAAAATTAAGTCTGAGTTTTTGGCTAATATGAGCCACGAGATTCGCACACCAATGAACGGTATTTTGGGGATGGTGGGGCTACTGTCTAAAACCAAACTGGCTGCTGAACAGAAAGAAATGCTCGATATCATAGACTCTTCAGGTAAGAGCCTGCTGGTGATCCTGAACGACATTCTCGATTTCAGCAAAATTGATTCGGGCAAAATTCGAC
>NZ_CFIDRX010000203.1:4572-7160 GCF_984433645.1 Marisediminitalea sp. | reverse complement strand
CGCATTTACGGTTAAGTGCCAGCCGGGAGACCATTTAATGCTGCATGCCGCGATATACCGGGCAAATCCTGGTGATGTGATTGTGGTGGAAGCCGATGACCAGTTCGCGGTAGCGGGAGGGAATGTCTGTGCTATCGCGCAAAAGCGGGGCATTGCAGGCTTTGTGGTAGATGGCGTGATCCGAGATGTCGGTGAAGTTGAAGAAATGGGGTTTGCGGTTTACGCCCGTGGTGTTATTCCCAAGCCGGGCGCCAAAAAGTGCGTTGACCCGTTAAATCAACCTGTCCAGTGTGGTGGTGTTACTGTGCATCCCGGTGATATCATAGTGGCCGATCAAGAAGGCATTGCTGTTATCCCACAAGCGTCGGCTGCTGAGGCATTTGAAATTGCCAAACGGCGCGCCGAAAAAGACGGTGGAATGACGTTGGAAGAGTGGCAAGCCAAACACCATGAAAATGTCGAAGGCATCCTGGCGAAACTGGGGTACCAAGACGCCTGATGTTGAGTAATACATGTTTTCATTTTTTGAGAAACTGACAAACCCGTTTCCTGCTTCACACCCTACCCAGCCACCAAAAAACATGGTGGCTTTTTGTAAACACTACACCCAGGGCATGTGGCCCGTACTGCTGACCGTGTCGGCACTCAGCGCGATTGTCGCTATGCTGGAGGTGGCCTTGTTCGGGTTTATGGGGCAGTTAGTAGACTGGTTTACCGAACAGGACCGCAGCACGTTTATCGAAAATGAAGGCAATCGCCTGATCATGATGGGATTGGTTGTGGTTGTGCTGATCCCCGGCTTTATTCTGCTTCGCTCGTTATTTTCCCGCCAGTCATTACTCGGCAATTATCCCATGCGCATACGCTGGCAGGCACACCGCTACTTGCTTAGCCAAAGCCTGACGTTCTTCCAGAACGAGTTTGCAGGTCGTGTCGCGACCAAGGTCATGCAAACCGCATTGTCGGTGCGTGAAACGGTAATGAAGCTGTTGGATTTGATGGTCTACATTGGGGTGTATTTCATCTCAATGGTGGTGCTTATCTTTACCGCTGACTGGCGACTCGCACTGCCGCTGCTTATCTGGCTTGGCGTTTATAGTGTGATTTTGCGCGTGCTGGTGCCCAAGTTAAAGCAGGTTTCCCAGCATCAGGCCGATGCCCGCTCACTGATGACCGGCCGTATTGTTGATAGCTACACCAATATCACCACGGTTAAACTGTTCTCCCACAGTCAGCGTGAAGCGGATTACGCTAAAGACAGCATGGACAAATTCCTGCAAACCGTTTACCCGCAAATGCGCTTGGTAACGGTGCTGGAATTCTGTGTTGAGCTAAGCAATGCACTGCTGATTTTCAGTGTGGGGGCACTGTCGGTGTATTTATGGCTACAACAGCTTGTTACGCCGGGTGAAATTGCGCTGGCGGTGAGCCTGTGTTTACGGTTAAACGGTATGTCTCACTGGGTGATGTGGGAAGTGGCCTCACTGTTTGAAAACCTCGGTACTGTACAGGATGGTATTAACACCCTGGCGCAGCCTATTGCCGTGGAAGACAAACAGAAAGCGCAACCGCTTGCTGTAAACGGCGGACAAATTGAATTCAAGCAAGTGAACTTTGCATACCCTGGTCATAACAATCATCCTGTGCCGGTATTCGAAAACCTCGACTTGACCATAAAGCCCGGTGAAAAGGTGGGCTTGGTAGGGCGCTCTGGTGCAGGTAAGTCTACGTTAGTGAATTTGTTGCTTCGGTTTTACGACACCACTGGCGGTAAAATACTTATCGACGGCCAGGATATTAGTGACGTTGAGCAGGAATCGCTGCGCGCACAAATCAGCATGGTGACTCAGGATACATCGTTAATGCACCGTTCTGTACGAGACAATATCGTGTATGGCCGCAGCGACGCTGATGAAGAAGCAATGATAGCTGCCGCAACGCAAGCGGAAGCATTTGAGTTCATTCAGCAGTTGTCTGATAAAAACGGCAGAACCGGTTTTGACGCACAAGTTGGGGAACGCGGCGTTAAATTATCTGGCGGACAGCGTCAGCGTATTGCCATTGCCCGGGTTCTGCTGAAAGATGCACCGGTATTGATTTTGGATGAAGCTACCTCAGCGCTGGATTCAGAGGTCGAGTCGGCAATACAGGAATGCCTGAACAAAGTGATGGAAAATAAAACGGTATTGGCCATTGCGCACCGCCTTTCAACCATAGCTCAGATGGACCGTTTGTTAGTCTTGGATAACGGCAAAATCGTTGAGCAAGGCACGCACCAGGAATTGCTCGACAAAGGCGGCATCTACGCCAAGCTATGGGCACACCAGACAGGCGGATTCCTCGGCCTCGAATAAGACAGATTGAGGGCTAATTCAAGCCCTTAGAAATCCCCTGTCCCGGGCTAGAGCCTGGCCCTAGCCGAAATGGCTGGCTACCTCAAACAGTTCCAAACCGTCGTCCCGGCCTCGCGCCGGGATCTATTGAACAGGTTGGCTACTTCAAACAGTCCAACGCGTCTTCCAAAATTCACTTAGTTAATTCGTTTGAGTTGGTAAGGTCCCCGCCTTCGCGGGGATGACGTCATTGTT
>NZ_CFIDRX010000203.1:0-4472 GCF_984433645.1 Marisediminitalea sp. | reverse complement strand
AAGCGTGATTCCTCCATTCCGTCTTCCCGGCCTTGCGCCGGGATCTAGTCGAACAGGCTGATTACCTAAATTAGTCCAACGCTGTCTTCCAAAATTCACTTAGTTAATTCGTTTGAGTTGGAAAGGTCCCCGCCTTCGCGGGGATGACGTCATTGTTAAGCGTGATTCCTCCATTCCGTCTTCCCGGCCTTGCGCCGGGATCTAGTCGAACAAGCTGATTACCTAAAGCAGTTCAACGCTGTTTTCCAACCTTCACTTAGTTAATCCGTTTGAGTTGGAAAGGTCCCCGCCTTCGCGGGGATGACAAGGGGGCAGAGATGACCGCGAGATGGTACGGGGATGAAGATGAGGGGCGGGGAAGACTAGCAGGTGATGTAGGGATCTAGTAAAAAGCTGGCTATAGATACAAAACCTTTTATTTCGCAGCGACCTGCACAGCTGTAGTGAAATTAGCAAATTACTGATATTTAATAAAAACTATGTATTTTATGCCTTGGTTGAGATACGCTGAGCTCTGTATATAAACATTTGTTGTATACCTTCCGAGGAGTATTGAGTGATAACCATTATTCGGTGAGTCAACGTCACTATTCCAATTAAAAAACATGACTTAGATTGAACAAGGAAATGTTGTATATGAACTACTTCACTCAGGCATTAAAGCAATTTGCAGATTTTAATGGCAGAGCCCGTCGCAAAGAGTATTGGATGTTTTATCTTTTCTATGTGATTTTTTACATAGGTTTGTCGATTGTAGACATGGTGCTCGGCACTTTTATCCTGACATTTATCTTTGCCATTGCACTGCTCATCCCAAGTATCAGTATTGCCGCGCGACGCTTACATGACACGGGTCGCACTGGATGGTGGCAGTTAATCCTATTTGTTCCATTAATTGGCGTCATTGTAATGCTTATCTTCCTTATCCAGGATAGTCATGATGACAACCAGTATGGTCCTAATCCGAAGGCCGCTGCTTAGTCTACATGCTTTCTCCGTGAAGGTTCCCGCCTTCGCGGGGATGACGAGGTAGTGAAGCGGGGATGACGAGATTGTAGTGCTGGATTACGAAGAGGTGGTGTGGGGATTTCGGTACTATTGCGTACGAGCTCTCCCTGCGTCTTTCCGGCCTCGTGCCGGGATTTAGTCGACCAGGCTGACTACCTCAAGCAGTCCAGTGTCGTTTTCCCGGCTTCGCGCCGGGATCTGAGAAACAACCAGTTACTCTTGAATTACAGTCACAAGTTCCCCTTACAACCAGTCTGGATCCAACTCGAAGCAGCTTTCGTCCATCGCTTGCAGTAAATTACACGTAGCGTCGATTTGTGGTAACTCGTAGCGGTAGAAATATCTGCATGCAGAAAGTTTACCTTTTAAAAATAAGCGGCGTTCGTGCCCCGTAGATTCCTGATTTCCTGATAAAGCGACGTGAGCTTGTCGTAACCAAAGCCAGGCAATAACAACATGGCCAAAGGCGTGTAAATAAAGTGTCGCGTTTGCCAAAGCCAAGTTTGCTTGCGAGTCTCGCATGGCAGCAACAAGGGTTTGAGTTGTTGTATCCAGCAATGCTTTGTATTTACCAAGTGCGTCTGCGAACTCGACTAGTTGAGGAACGGATTTACATGTCGCAATTGTATTTTGTATTTCTTCACTTAACAGTTTGTAGGGTAGGCCATCCTGCATGCTGACCTTTCTTCCCAATAAATCCAGGGCCTGAATGCCTTCTGTACCCTCATGAATTGGGTTAAGCCGATTGTCGCGATAAAAGCGCTCTACCGGATATTCACGAGTATAACCATACCCGCCGTGCACTTGTATGGCGATGGCGTTCGCTTCCAGGCAATACTTTGACGGCCATGATTTGAGGATGGGCGTCAGGATATCTAACAAGCTACCTGCGCGTTTAGCTTCCACAGGGTCTGAGCCGTGTGCATGCGTGTCCGCAAGTGTTGCCCCATAAAGTGACAAACAAAGACTACCTTCGACGTAACTTTTTGCAGCCAATAACATGCGCTTGATATCTGAATGAGCGGTAATAGGGAGCTGGGCAGTAGTGGGATCTTTTTCGTGAGGATGACGTCCTTGTGGGCGGTTTCGCGCATAGTCCAGAGCATGAAGGTAAGACGTGTAACCTTGGGACACAGCCCCTACGCCAACCCCAATTCTGGCTTCGTTCATCATTTGGAACATGTAAAGCAAACCGCGATTGGGTTCGCCGACAAGGTAGCCTACCGCACCTTCTTTTTCTCCAAAATTGAGCATGGTTGACGTGGTTCCGCGCCACCCCATTTTATGAATAAGACCAGCCAGATTTACGTCATTACGTTCACCTAAGGAACCGTCTTCGTTAACCAGGATCTTAGGCACAATAAACAAAGAAAGCCCTTTTACGCCTTCAGGTGCGCCCTGAATACGAGCTAAAACCAGGTGAATAATGTTTTCTGACAGTTCGTGATCACCGCCAGAAATAAAAATTTTGTTGCCCGATAGCCGATAGGTACCGTCATCGGCAGGAAGCGCAGTGGTTTTAATATCAGATAACGATGAACCCGCCTGGGGTTCGGTTAGCGCCATCGTGCCCATAAAGCGGCCTTCTAGCATTGGGGCCAAATACAGCTGCTTTTGTTGCTCTGAACCAAAATTGCGAATGACATTAGCATTGGCGTTGGTCAGTGACGGATAAGAGAGAATGGGCATATTCGCTGCGCCGAATATGGCTTTGCAGGCCACTGATACGGTAAAAGGAAGTTGCATGCCGCCTAATTCATAGTCATGCGTTGCTGAGCCAAATCCGGCTTCGTAATATTGCTCTAGTGCTGCCGATACTTCGGGAATGATATCGACTTTGCCATCAATAAATTGTGGCTCATGTTCATCCAGTTTTGCTGCACATGGTGCAAACCAGTCTCTGGCGATAGAGTAGGCCGTTTCAATGGTTGCGTCGAAAGTTTCGCGGCTGTGATCATTAAAACGCGAATAGGCAGTTAACTTCTCTACGTCCAGTACGTCATATAACAAAAAGTTCAGATCCTGGAAGTTCATTAATGTATTGCTCATACCAACCCTCGCGAATAATAGTCATTGACGCTAAATGAAATAGTCTAATTTGCGAAATATATAACCGCTATGCGGAATTGGTCAAGGGCCAGACCTATTTATTTAAGGTTAATACTGGCCAGGGAATGTGTTACGAGAAGAGGGTGAGAGCACAAAAGACGTGCTCTCCAATAGAGGTTCATTGCGGAGAAAGTTCGACGTCAAGCTGTCTGGGTAGTACGTGGCATAGATCCTGTCCAATACCAACATCATCAATTTGATAGGCTTGATAACCCGATTTTTCGAAGGTTAAGGTGTAAAATCCTGGTCGCTCATCCAGCATAGAGATGAGAGCAGAGTCATCGCAACCAACATCTGTATTATATACGGACTCAGAGAAATCACCCTCAGTCGCAGTAACAGTTACTCCGCATGCGGCAGCATTTTGGGTAGATGAGTCAACAATGGAAATATTGAGTCCGCTAAGTACTTCAGTGGTACAGGCTAGGTCTTCAATATTAACGACATTACTTACGTAAAGGGTGTATTCGTCATCGGCAATCCGTTTGCTAATATCGACCTTAATTTTGGTTGGATATCCAAGCTCAGGATCATACTCAACGGTAACAGATTTAGCGCGGCTTTCTTCTAGTGCAATTCGTTCGAACAAACCTGCAATACTTTCTGTGCTAACCTGATCCAACGGCAAGGCAACGTTACTTTCAATAATCGTTTGAGAAACAACCTGGCCTGCATTGACAACCACTAAGCGCGGAAGGGTGTCCTCAAGCATGCAGTTACAGGACTTACTGTACTCAAACTGGTAAGTGTCAATATTCGCGTTTTCCCATTTCGCTCGGTTTTTATTTAGATTTTCGAGTACATTGTTTGAATCGAGTTCACAAGCGGTAAGCAAGTTGGAGGCAGCCACTACCGCGGCCAGGCGAACGAAAATATTCATAACTTTCCTTAGTTTATTAAACATCACTGTTAACTACCATTGTAAATTACATGTGGGCCTGTTTCATTACAATGTAAAAAACCGTGTACGCAAAAAAGTTAAAAACGCCACAACCGTGCAAAAATAAATGAACAACAATACGTCTCTGTTTTAGACGCAGAAAGACAACCAGATACAGAAAGTATCGATGAATAACCTGTGATTCGTGGTGTCATTTCATCAATATTTTCGGATGTCCCTTGTTGTGGAAACAATAAAGCGCGACGGGTTAACTGCGAATGCGTAACCATGCAAACAAAGCCCTTGTAACTCAATCTCCGTTAAGTATAATACGCCTCCCTCCCTTGCGAATCCGCACTTTTCCGAAAAAGACGCAAATATTCACAAGGGTAGTGTAAGTAAAATCAGCCAAAAGCTGTTTTAGGGGTGTAGTTCGAATTGGTAGAACAGCGGTCTCCAAAACCGATGGTTGGGG